>NZ_MUFR01000015.1:0-81448 GCF_001996185.1 Salinivibrio costicola subsp. alcaliphilus | reverse complement strand
GTCTATTCTCAACGAGTGCCCACACAGATTGCATAGGTCAAATTGTTAAAGAGCGCCGCTCATCGTTGAGCGGGAGTGGCATAATACGCCACTTTGGCACTGAGTCAAGCATTTTGTTTTGCTTGTCTGTGTTGCCGTTGCTAGCTCGGCTTGCCGTGCCAACGAGAAGCGAATTATAGAGAGTTGTTTTTTTGATGCAAGTGTTTTTGTTCAAAAAAAATCTAATCGCACAACTTTTCGCCGTATCGTTAAATATATGTTTACGCTTGGGTATCTTTCAATGCATCCGGCACATCGGCAATCGATACGAGGACCTCAGTCGCTAACGCCATCCCTTCTTCGGTAATAGGCTTCCCTGAACGAACCAGAAATCGCGTTTCGATGCCTGCTGCTTGAGCGGCTTTCATGTCATCTGCTTTATCACCCACCATCACAGAGCGAGATAAATCAATATCAAGCTCTTCCGCTGCCTCTAAGAGCATGCCTGGTTTAGGTTTTCGGCAGTCACAATCAAGTTGATATTCACCGATGCCGTCTAATGCATGATGCGGGCAATAGTAGATGCCATCGAAATCGACACCTTTATCGGCAAAGTTCCAATCCATCCACTCTGTCAATTGTAAGAAATCTTCTTCGCTGTAGTAACCCCGAGCAATGCCCGCTTGATTAGTGACTAACACTAAAAGATACCCTTTTTCTTTTAACGCGCGGCACGCCTCAAACACACCGTCAATGTATTCAAAGTTATCGATACTGGCCACATAACCGTGGTCAACATTCACCACGCCATCACGATCGATAAAAATTGCTGGTAGCCTCACGCATTTTTCCTCTTCATCAATAGTCACCAGATTATGTCACGCTCAAGACTGACTTGCATCCATACTCCCTGTCTCTTTCGCATGCTAGTATAGCGGCTTTATTGTCGGGTTTATTCGTTTATGCGCTCCCCATTTTCTATCACGCCGATCGGCACGCTCCAATCACCGTTTAAAGAAAAGTTTGCTGTTCCTCGCCAACCGGGGCTGGCACCGAGTGCGCTTGCCCACCTTAAATTACACGATGACGCGAATCAGATTGAGGCTGTCCGAGGCATCGAACAATATTCCCATCTATGGTTGCTCTTTCTCTTTGACCAAAACTTAGAGAAAGGATGGCGACCGACAGTGCGTCCCCCTCGTTTAGGTGGGAATGAACGTATTGGCGTCTTTGCTAGCCGAGCGACGTTTCGCCCTAACGGTATTGGCATGTCAGCCGTCGAGTTAGTTGATGTGTCACAGGATAACGGGCAGGTCACCTTAACACTGCGCGGATGCGATCTCGTCGACCAGACACCTATCATCGATATAAAACCATACATTCCCTATTCAGATAGCATAGCCGACGCTCAAGGCGGATTTGCTCAAACCAAACCAACCCCAATGGACGTCCGTTTTTCTGACAACGCATTACAGGCTTTATCTCAATCTCCTTATCAAGCCTACCATCAACGCGTGATAAGCGAAGTATTAGCCCAGGATCCTCGTCCTGCTTATAAACAGGGTAAAAAGGATGATAAATGTTACGCCGTACACCTTTTTGATTTTAACGTGCGGTTTTATGTACAACCTACGCAAATCCTGGTCGTGGCGGTAGAAGCTTTTGTCGAAACTCCCCCACACTGTTAATATGTTTGGACTTATTGAACGCCAATTTCAACGGATAACTTTAAATGCGTACCAGTCAATATCTGCTTTCTACCTTGAAAGAAACCCCTAGCGACGCAGAGATTGTCAGCCACCAGCTGATGCTGCGCGCGGGCATGATTCGAAAACTTGCCTCTGGCCTTTATACTTGGTTGCCTTCGGGTGTCCGCGTACTTCACCATGTTGAACGCATTGTGCGCGAAGAAATGAATCGAGCCGGTGCCGTTGAGACCATGATGCCCGTTGTCCAACCTGCTGATCTTTGGTTAGAGACGGGGCGCTGGGAGAAGTTTGGTCCTGAGCTACTTCGTATTGCTGACCGCCATCAGCGTGATTTTGTCTTAGGCCCTACGCATGAAGAAGTGATTACGCACTTGGCACGTAATGAAATTAATTCATACAAGCAACTGCCGCTCAATCTTTATCAAATCCAAACCAAGTTCCGTGATGAAGTACGTCCAAGATTTGGTGTTATGCGCTCACGTGAATTCACAATGAAAGACGCGTACAGTTTTGATATTGATAAAGCAGGCATGGAACAAAGCTACGAGAAAATGCGTGCGGCCTACTGTGCCATTTTTGATCGTATGGGGCTGGATTATCGTGCTGTGTTAGCAGATACCGGTGCGATTGGTGGGTCAGCATCACACGAGTTCCATGTCCTGGCCGACAGTGGTGAAGATCTGATTGCATTTTCAACCGAGTCCGACTACGCGGCAAATATTGAAAAAGCCGAAGCTTTGGCACCTAAAACGCAGGCTGATGCACCGACCCAAGAAATGACGCTCGTCGATACTCCTGATGCGAAAACCATCGCTGAGTTGGTTGCGCAGTTTGAGCTTCCGATTGAAAAGACGGTAAAAACTTTATTTGTCAAAGCCTCTGACGAGGTAGAGTCTGATCTTATCGCCCTAATCATCCGTGGTGACCACGAGTTGAATGAAGTGAAAGCAGAGAACCTACCACAGGTTGCTGCACCACTTACCTTTGCGACTGAAGAAGAAATCCGCGCACTGGTTGGAGCGGGTCCTGGCTCTTTAGGGCCTGTCAACTTACCATCTCCTTTCATCGTTGACCGCAGTGTGGCAGTCATGAACGATTTTGGCGCAGGTGCCAATATCGACGATAAGCACTACTTCGGGATCAACTGGGGACGCGATGCGGCGCTTGGCCAAGTTGAGGACCTACGTAACGTTGTCGAAGGCGACCCTAGCCCGTGTGGCAAAGGAACGCTGATGTTTAAACGCGGTATTGAAGTCGGTCATATTTTCCAGCTTGGTAATAACTACTCGCAAAAAATGAATGCCGGCGTGCTTGGACAGGATGGCAAGAACGCGATGCTAGAAATGGGCTGTTACGGTATCGGCATTACGCGTGTGATTGCTGCCGCCATCGAACAGAACCATGACCAAAATGGCATTATCTGGCCCGATGCCCTTGCGCCATTTAAAGTTGCCATTGTACCGATGAATATGCATAAGTCTGAGCGCGTACGCGAAGCAGCAGAAGCACTCTATGCTGATCTGACTCACGCTGGTATCGATGTATTATTCGATGATCGTAAAGAGCGCCCAGGCGTCATGTTCTCCGACATTGAACTTGTCGGTGTTCCTCACACGATTGTTATCGGAGAGCGCAGCATGGATAACGGAGTGTTCGAGTACAAACACCGTCGTGATGGCGAGAAAGTGCCTTTTGCGATTGACGATGCACTGACTTTCATTCAATCAAAACTCGCTTAAATAGCGCGTGATGGTTGCATTCAATACCCCGTTTTAGCGGGGTATTTTTTTTGCTGATTTGTTGCCAATCGACCTCACTGATTACAAAGCCCTCTATTCAACGCAGTCACCATCCGCAATGTTTAAAAGATTGAATGTTGGAAAGAGTGTGACAATGACCATGCATCGGCGCACACAGGCTGTCTATAATCAAACTGTTAGCGCGAGGATGAGATATGTATGGCCAAAAGCAAACCTAAGACAGCTTTGGTGCTGACTGGCGGTGGGGCCCGAGCCGCTTACCAAGTTGGTGTGTTATCGGCGATCGCGCAGTGGTATCCGCGCGTGCATACTAGCCCGTTTACTATTTATTGTGGCACATCAGCCGGTGCGATTAATGCCGTCTCCCTTGCGAGCCATGCGTCATGTTTTCGACTAGGCGTCAAAAAACTGTCGTGGCTATGGCGCCGATTGAGTACGTCTCGTGTCATTGCGAGTCACCCCAGCGCATTGATTGGCCACCTGTTGTCACAAACCGGGCAACGTTTTCAGTCTCACTATCAACCTCCCATTCCCTTTGGCTTACTAAATAACCGACCTTTACGCTATCTGCTTAATCAAACCATTAACTTTAATAAACTTAATTATCAGCTCTTAGCTGGGCACTTACACGGGCTATCCGTCACCGCCTCTAACTATCAAACCGGCCAGTCAGTCAGCTTTTTCCAAGGAGATCCGGAGATTCCGCCTTGGGTACGTGCCCGTGCGGTGGGCCGCCGCAGTCAAATATCAACAGAACACTTACTCGCCTCTTCCGCTATTCCGTTCATGTTTCCAGCATCTAGAATTGGCCATGAGTTTTACGGTGACGGTGCCATCCACCAGATCGCACCTTTGCGGCCAGCGGTAAAAATGGATGCAGAGCGTATCCTCATTTTAGATTTGACCACTGGGATCCGGCAATCTGCTCAAATAAATCATGCAGCTCCTGGGCTAGCAATGCTCGGCGGTCACCTGATGAATGCCATTTTCGCCGATACACTGTCTGCAGATTTGGAGCACCTTCAACGACTTAATCAAGTGGCTAGTGCGCTGACGCCATCACAGCAGCAACAGTTGGGATTACGCCATATTGATGTCTTACATCTGCGTCCTTCTGAGCCTTTTGAGCCCCTAGCCAAGCGTTTTTACCCACATATGCCGATAGCCTTGCGGAGTTTACTCAAATTATTAGGCATCAATGCCGGTCAAGATGCGACCCTAGCGAGTTATTTGTTATTTGAGCCGGCATACCTTCGCCAGTTGATTGACATTGGTTATCGCGATGCACACAATCATCAGTCTGATATTCTCTCTCTACTGACCGATTAATTATCTAAAAAACAACATGCTTATTAGCCTCTCCTCACCATGATTAGGATGAATATTAAAGGCTGGCATGATTTCTGCTTTACCATTACAAACACACACGATTGTAGAGTTGTTATCCTTTAATGAATGCCTCGCACATAAAGCAGTATACAAAGGCTGATTCCCCCCCGCGGATTATTCCGTTGGGCGCCGATCAGCGATTGTTGTTGCTGCAAAAACTGCAAGGCCACCTTGATATAAAGGTCCTGTTCGAGGTCTATGCGCGTCAATTAGAAAAACATATCGATATCGGTCGGATTATTTGGGAGCACGATGACATCTCCAATATCATTCGCCGTGGTGAGCAACATACCTTTCGTCAAACGTTTTCAATCAAGTTCAATAAACAGCCGCTTGGTGTCCTTCAATATTCGACACCTTATAAGCTCGACCGAGACGAAATTAGCTTGTTACACACCTACCACAAGTTATTAGCCGGCCCGCTTAATAATGCCGTTGAGTATACGCGTGTGAAAAATATGGCGTTACTTGATGGTTTAACAGGCTTACACAACCGTACGAGCTTTGAGCAGGATCTTCAGCATGCGGTTGCTGTAT
The DNA here is from genome assembly GCF_001996185.1 of Salinivibrio costicola subsp. alcaliphilus. Taxonomy (NCBI): domain Bacteria; kingdom Pseudomonadati; phylum Pseudomonadota; class Gammaproteobacteria; order Vibrionales; family Vibrionaceae; genus Salinivibrio; species Salinivibrio costicola. The sequence continues at coordinate 76,074 of NZ_MUFR01000015.1, read as the reverse complement.
GCGAGCGAGAAAATATCGGCCTTGTGATGGTGATGTTCGATATGGACAACTTTAAACAAGTCAATGACACCTATGGTCATTTGGACGGCGATAAAGTGTTACGCCGCTTTTCATTGCTGGTTAGGGAAGCGGTAAGAGGAAGTGATCGCTGCTATCGACTGGGCGGCGATGAGTTTGCCGTCATCTTACAGCCCGCCAGCCAAACGTCAGTCAAGCGAGTCACAACACGCGTTAAACAACTCGTTGGCCAAGACCACCTGCTATCCAGCCATCAGATCAGTGCCTCGGTCGGATTTTCTGAGTATCGACAAGGCGACAATAATCTCTCTCTTTACGAGCGTGCTGACCAGAGCATGTACCGCCAAAAGCGCGCACGTTAATACTTTCCTCCTGCCGGTGAGATTGGGTATAGTGCTCCTTATCATCACTTGAGGAGACAATCATGAAAGTTGCAGACTGCTGTGATCTTATTCGCCAACGCTATGCCGAAATAGGCAGTGGTGAGCAAGGCTATATTCCCGCGGCGATCCACTGCGCGATCAACACCCTAAACGACGTTGCACAAGATCCGTCGATTCCTCAGTCACGTCGCGACCAAGCTGCATTTGCAGCCGCCAATTTATTGATTAGCGATCACGAGGATTAAGATGGATTTAAACAATTACGCGACCATGGATCCTGTGATGCTGATGAGCATCATCAACATGAAGCTGCGTGATGAATTCGATGGCTTGGACGATTTGGTTCGCTATTACGAGATAGATAAAGCCGCTCTCTGTGCTCGGCTTAAAGACGCGGGCTTTGACTACCTGGAAGCAACGAAGCAATTTCGGTAATCAGGATTAAAACGAGAAAAGCGGACATGATGTCCGCTTTTTATCTCAATTCACCCTGTGAGCGTGTTCGCTTAACCCAGTGACACCCATAACACAGTTGCCACCAAAATAGGACACACGAACTTCACATAGGCGGGCCAAATTTTCCAAAAAAGGCTCTGTTCAATCTCTTCATAGCCCTCACGTAAGGCAGACAATTTACGGTCACGCGCCCAGATCCAGCCACCAAATAAGCAAAACAGTAAAGCAGCAAAAGGCTGGAAGTATTGCGTCGCCACTTTTGCCACTAACCCGAACAAAGTACCAAAGTGGAAAACAATCACTGCACTAAACGCCGCAATCAAGCCGCCAAGCACCCAGCTTGTCAATTTACGATTTGATCCTAACCGCTCGCTAGCCAGTGCAACCGGACACTCGAGCATAGAAATAGAAGACGTCAGTGCGGCAATCGTCATTAATAAGAAGAAGACCAAAGACACATAGGGGCCAGCAGCACCTAAGCTTTCAAACAGCAAGGGTAACACGGTGAATACTAAGGTATCGGCGCTAAGTAAGCTGCCATCCTGAGCATAGATTTCGACGCCCTGATGCATCGCCACAAACATCGCTGGCAATACCACTAACCCCGCGACTACCGCCACAGCAGTATCCACCAAAGTCACACTCAAGGCCATCTTCGGCAAATTCTCTTTCTGGCTAAGGTAAGAGCCATAAATCAACATCGAGCACCCACCAATCGTCAGCGAAAAGAACCCTTGCCCCATCGCGGCTAGCAACAAGTCTTTGTCCATGATCTTGCTAAAGTCTGGGATGAGATAGTGCTTTAGTCCTTCTGTCGCGCCTGGCAATGTCATGATGTAGATGAACATGGCGGCAAATAAGACAAATAGCGCAGGCATCAAACGCGTTGACCAGCGTTCGATCCCTTGCTTGACCCCGGCTTGGACGATAAAAATAGTCAAAACATAAAAAAGGATAGCACCAAACAGGTTACGCGACGCCGAAAAGCCTTTTAACCAAGCCGCTGTATCGGTAAATTGCAGGATCTCTGCGACCGCGGCGAGCAAAAATGACACTAACCAACCACCAACGATGCTATAAAACGCTAACACCATACAAGGCACCGCAAGGCCAATAAGACCCACACTACTGCCTAAGCGCTTCATTAGTGGGTTGTCACTTAATGCACGCATACTATCTAGCGGGTTAGCTCGACCATGACGGCCTATCGCCATCTCGACCACCAGCATCGGAAACGCGACCAGCAGAATCATCAAAAGATAGACGAGCAAAAAAGCGCCCCCGCCATTACTGGCCGCTTGTGTCGGAAAACCCCAAATATTACCGAGCCCAACCGCAGCCCCTGCTGCAGCGAGAACGAAGCCAATTCTAGTACCGAATAACTCGCGACTTGATGCCATTACCACTCACCTCATGTATCATTAGACTAGTACATTAAGTAATTCGGGAAAATTAAGCAAGCCCGGGGCGCTTAACTGCTCAATTAATCATCACTAGACGGGCATGCTATTATGCCGCCATGATGCGCGATGTTTCTTTTGTCCTCGGTTTAACGGAGTAAAAATAGGTAAACATCCGTTTGCAAAGACTAACGCTAACGTTGCCAAACGAGTCGCCATTGCTGACCACTAGCCCCTAGACGAACAAAATGGTCAGCCACCGCTACCACGCCCTGATCGTCACAGACAATAGGTTGCCGACGACGTAACCAACTTGGGATCGCCGCCTCTTGATAGAGCTTCTTCAATTTTCGCCGCCCTTGCCGCCCAACAGGATGCATTGCTAAGCCACTCGGATTAAAGTGGACCTTGAGCGTTGAGGTTAATGGTCCGAGCGCTAAACCTGGCGCTGTCGCCTCAAAGGGCAACAAGTGCAATTGTCCAAGCCCATCGGGTAGCGTCAGAGGCTGCTCCAGTGTTAACTCTCCTTGCCACTGCGATAAATCGGCACAAGGTGTGACGACATAAAGCTGTTGCTGATAGCGACGAATACTGACATCTGCGATCGTCAAACACGGGTTAGCGTCTTGTTTGGCGTGGATCACGTCACGGATAAGCACCTGTAACTGCGCATAAGTGAGCACCAACTTATATCGCTTTAGCCAATGACGGAGCAGCGCATGCGCCATGGCAGGATCCGCTTGGGGGAGTACCGCGATCGGTAACGCGCCTGAATCACTCAGTGCATTTTCCACTATCGGCGCGATAAAACGCGTCAGCAGCGAGGATTGCTCTGCACATAGGCGCTGTGTGCGTTGAACGGCTTGTCGAAAGCCAGGCCAGCGCGCATCGGCTTCCGGTAACCAGTGCTGACGTAAGAAGTTGCGATCAAAGCGAGTTTGCTGATTGCTAGGGTCATCAATCCAACTCAGCCCATGGCTGCTGGCATAGCTTGCAAGGGCAGCACGTGATTGGGCTAAGAGAGGCCGCACGAGCCAGCCCTGTCCTAATGGACGCACCTCGGGCATCCCTGCTAATCCGTCGAGGCCACTGCCACGCTTTAGCGCGAGGAAAAATGTTTCAACCTGATCGTCACCATGCTGCGCCGTCAATACTAAACCTTCCGGCTCTAGATGTTGTTGCAAGGCCTGATACCTTGCTTCACGCGCGGCGTGTTCAAGACTGAGCGCACTGTCTAGTTCAACATGCTCAATTCGACAGTCAAAGCCCGCTTGTGCAGCCCAGTGTTGGCATTGTCTCGCCCATTGTTCAGCCTGCAGTTGCAAACCATGATTGACGTGGACCACCCGATAACAATGCTGGGGGTGCTGATCACGATACTGAGCCAACAGTGCAAGCAGCACCCGAGAGTCCAGACCACCGCTTAATGCGAGAATGATCTGCCGTGGCGTCGTGGTTAACGGTGCCAAACAATCACAAAGTTGTTGGTAAAGCATAGGCATTCACTGTCGATATAATCGGCCATTGTTGCTGGCCGCTGGTAAAAAGAAAAGGGCCCGAAGGCCCTTTTATCCCTATAAATACCATAACGGCTTAGCAATAACCGTAGTTCAATAAACGCTGGTAACGACGATCGCGCAGGCTTTCCGTATCCAAGCCTTCCAAATCAGCCAGCTGGGCCAACAAGGTGTCTTTAATACGCTCTGCCATCGCGGTTAAATCGCGATGGGCGCCCCCAAGTGGTTCGCTAATCACAGTATCAATTAAACCCAGCTCTTTAAGCCGTGGCGCTGTGATCCCCATTGCATCCGCCGCTTGAGGGGCTTTTGCTGAATCACGCCAAAGAATCGACGCACATCCCTCAGGCGAAATCACCGAATAGGTTGAGTATTGCAGCATGTTAACGTAATCGCCTACGCCTATCGCTAACGCTCCTCCAGAGCCTCCTTCACCGACCACATTACAAATAATGGGGACAGTTAACCCAGCCATTTCTTTAAGGTTTCGAGCAATCGCTTCCGACTGGCCGCGCTCTTCCGCGCCCACACCAGGATACGCGCCGGCGGTATCAATAAAGGTGATCACAGGAATATTAAACCGTTCCGCCATCTTCATCAGGCGTAATGCTTTACGGTACCCTTCTGGTTTTGGCATTCCAAAGTTACGTTTTACCTTTTCGTTAGTATCACGCCCTTTTTGGTGACCGATCACCATCACTGGACGTCCCTCAAGACGCGCCAATCCACCGACTAATGCTTTGTCGTCGGCATACGCACGATCGCCGGCCAGCTCATCAAATTCGTGAAAAATCCGGTTCAGATAATCGTAGGTGTAAGGGCGTTGTGGATGACGCGCCAACTGCGCGACTTGCCAAGCACCTAAATCAGCAAAAATCTTTCGAGTAAGCTCAACGCTTTTGGTTTCCAGCTGCTCGATTTCTTTATCTAAGTTAACCGCGTCTTCTCCGCCACGCTTGGACACCGCACGAAGGGCCTCAATTTTGGCTTCTAATTCTGCGATCGGTTTTTCGAACTCTAAAAAATTAAGACTCATACCAAGAGAATCCTATTGGTCACCGCCAGTGTACGCGATACGTCACCAGCCTGGCTTAGTTAAACTCTAATTCGACTTGATCATTACCGAGCAAGCCTTTCAAGGTGTCGATTAATTCATCGGTTGGCGTCACACGCCATTCCGCGCCTAAACGCAACCGAGCACGCGCATCATCACGCTGATAATAGATATTCACCGGCACCGTACCCGAACGATACGGCGCCAGTGCATCATGAAATCGTTCAAAAAAGGGTGCCTCTATTTGCTTAGATGACATCGATATGCCCAAACAACGCGCGTATTTTTCCCGCGCTTGGCTAATGTCCATCAATTCACGGGCGGTCATTTTAAGCCCCCCGTTGAAGTCATCAAAGCTGACCTGTCCTGAGACCACCAGAATGCGATCTTTCTCCACTAGATCAAGATATTTGTCGAGCACGTCAGAAAAAAGCATCACTTCCATTCGGCCCGAACGATCATCCAGGGTCAGTATCCCCAGCCGAGAGCCGCGTTTGGTGGTCATGACCCGCGCTGCAATCACCAACCCTGAAACGGTCGAGATCACATCGCGTTTAGTTGCGTGCGCATCTTCCAGCCGCCAGGTCACATAATTTTTCAGCTCTTTGCGGTAACTATTAATGGGATGACCGGTTAAATACAACCCTAGCGTTTCTCTCTCTCCCTCTAGCCATACTTTATCTGGCCAAGGGGCCGCATGCGCGTAGGCGTGCTCAACTTCTTCAGGGGCATCAGTTAATACCCCGAACATATCGGTTTGCCCATATGCTTCAGCTTGATGGTGTTGGCTCGCGGCGCGAATCGCTTCATCGACAGACGCCATCATCGCAGCACGATGTGGCCCCAGTTTATCCATAGCACCGGCGCGGATCAGCCGTTCAATCACACGTTTGTTGACTTTTTTAGTATCAATTCGAGCACAAAAATCAAACAAGTCTCGGAAATAACCGTCTTGCTCGCGAGCCGCGACAATTGTATCAATAGGGCCTTCGCCAACCCCTTTAATCGCCCCAATACCGTAGACAATCTCACCTTGGTCATTCACGGTAAAATGATGCAGACCCGCATTCACATCGGGCGGTAACACCGTCAGCTTCATGCGGCGACACTCTTCAACCAGCCCCACGACTTTATCGGTGTTATCCATATCAGCGGTCATCACCGCCGCCATAAACTCAGCGGGATAGTGCGCTTTTAGCCACAGCGTTTGATAAGAAACTAGCGCATATGCCGCTGAATGCGATTTGTTAAAGCCATAACCGGCGAACTTTTCTACTAAGTCGAAGATGCGCATCGCCAGCTCGCCATCAATGCCGTTGGCGATCGCCCCTTTCTCAAAGATTGCACGCTGCTTGGCCATTTCTTCGGGCTTTTTCTTACCCATGGCACGACGCAGCAAGTCTGCACCGCCCAGAGTATACCCCGCTAGCGTTTGCGCAATCTGCATCACCTGCTCTTGATAGAGAATGATGCCATAAGTCGGCTCAAGCGTTTCTTGCAGTGACGGATGTTGCCACTTCTCATCGGGATAAGAAACCTGCTCTCGGCCATGCTTACGGTCAATAAAGTTATCGACCATCCCTGATTGCAACGGGCCCGGCCGGAACAACGCCACCAAAGCGATCATGTCCTCAAAACTATCGGGCTGAAGACGCTTGATCAGCTCTTTCATGCCACGCGATTCCAGCTGGAAAACCGCGGTCGTCTCGGCTTTGCGCAGCATCTCAAAGGATGCCTGATCAGTCATCGGGATCGCGGTAATATCAATCGGATCCAGCCCTTTGGCTTTCAAGCGAGGATTGATCATGCCCAACGCCCAGTCGATGATCGTCAGGGTTCGCAGGCCCAGGAAATCAAACTTCACCAAGCCTGCGGTTTCAACATCATTTTTATCGAACTGGGTAACAGGGTGGTGTCCCTCGCTATCACAATAGAGTGGCGAGAAATCGGTAATCGTCGTGGGCGAAATCACTACCCCGCCCGCATGCTTACCCGCGTTACGTGTGACCCCTTCCAGCTTCCGCGCCATGTCGATCAGCGCTTTGACTTCTTCATCATTGTTATAGACTTCGACCAGCTGGGGCTCTGCGTCAAAGGCTTTCTCAAGAGTCATCCCTGGATCAGGAGGCACAAGTTTAGAAATGCGATCAACAAAGCCGTAAGGGTGACCCAACACCCGACCTACATCGCGAATAACCGCCTTGGCCGCCATGGTACCAAAGGTAATGATCTGAGATACCGCATCACGTCCGTACATTTCGGCGACATGGTCGATCACCAGATCGCGTTTATCCATACAGAAATCGACATCGAAATCCGGCATCGAGACACGCTCGGGATTCAAAAAGCGCTCGAAAAGCAGATCAAATTGCAGCGGATCCAGGTCGGTGATTTTGAGGGCATACGCAACCAATGAGCCAGCGCCCGAACCGCGCCCTGGACCAACGGGGATATCGTTATCTTTTGACCATTGGATAAACTCCATGACGATCAAAAAGTACCCGGGAAATCCCATTTGGTTAATCACGCCAAGCTCACGCTCTAAGCGTGCGTCATAGTCGGGTCGTCGACGTGCTCTTTCTGCTTCATCAGGAAACAAAAAGGCGAGACGTTCTTCCAACCCCTCTTGCGAGCGTTTAACCAGGTACTGATCAATGTCCATTCCCTCGGTCGGGAAGTTCGGTAAGAAGTATTCGTTTAGCCGAACAGGCACATTACAGCGTTTGGCTATTTCAACACTATTGGTGAGTGCTTCGGGAATATCCGCAAACAGCTCACACATTTCTTGCTCAGTGCGTAAATACTGCTCTGCACTGTAGTGTTTAGGCCGACGCGGGTCATCGAGCGTAAAGCCATCATGAATCGCGACGCGAATTTCGTGAGCATCAAATTCATCGGGCGAGAGAAAACAGACTTCATTGGTCGCCACGACAGGTAAATCATGCTCGGCAGCAAAGTCGACCGCAAAATGGAGGTAGCTCTCTTCATCTTGGCGTCCGGTCCGCACCAACTCCATATAGTAAGCGTTAGGAAAGTACCGCTGGTAGAAGTGTGCGCACTGTTCAGCGAGCGCTTGGTTGCCTTTCAGTAAAGCACGACCCAAATCACCACGACAGCCGCCAGATAGCACAATTAGGCCTTCGGCATGGTCAACGAGCCATTGTTGATCAATCACAGGACGATGCTGCACATGGCCGCGCAAATACGCTTTGGAGATCAGTAATGTCAGGTTTTTGTACCCAACTTTATTGGTGGCAAGCAGGGTTAGCTGACATAACTCATCGCCAAACGCATCAGACTGAACATTAAAATCTGCCCCGATAATGGGCTTAACACCCACATTGTTCGCAGTGTTATAGAACTTAACCAACCCACATAAATTACTGAAATCGGTGAGTGCCATCGCAGGCATGCCCATTTCCGCCACTTTTTTTACCAATGGCGGCACTTTGGACACTCCATCAACCATGGAGTAATCACTATGAATGCGTAAGTGGACGAAACGTGGCTCAGACATAAAACTCGCTACTTCACTATGATTGGCTGAGATAAATAGCGCGCACTAGTCGATACCGAGTGCGCGTTTAACCGGCTTAAAGCTCTTACGATGCATCGGTAAGGCACCGTGCTCAGCTAAAGCGGCCATATGAACTTTAGTCGGATACCCTTTATGTTGGGCAAATCCGTAGCCTGGATACGCGGCATCCAGCAACGCCATTTCATGATCGCGATCGACCTTGGCTAAAATTGAGGCGGCACTGATTTCCGCCACGCGTAAGTCACCTTTCACAACGGCTTGCGCCGGCATCGGTAAGTCAGGTACGCGATTACCGTCAATCAGCGCATAATCTGGAGTAACCGACAGCCCATTCACCGCACGCTGCATCGCTAGCATCGTGGCGTGTAATATATTGAGTGCATCAATTTCATCAGGCTCAGCACGTCCAACAGACCATGAAAGCGCTTTTTGCTTGATCTGATCATACAGCGCAAGCCGCTTTTTCTCGCTCAATTTCTTTGAATCGGTTAATCCAACAATCGGCTGATTGGGATCTAAAATCACCGCCGCTGTCACCACCGCGCCGACAAGCGGGCCTCGCCCGACCTCATCAACACCAGCAATCACGTTGGCGTCCGGGTATACAAAAGGTTGTTCAGTCATGGTGACCCAATAGTGTTAATACTGCCTTGGCGGCGGAGGCATCCGCATTTTGACGAATGGTTTGATGCAACGCAGTAAAGGTGGACAACAGTGCTTGATTATCGCTATCAAGCTGATCACTAACGGCCTTCGCTAACGCCTCTGGCTGACAGTCTTCCTGTAGCAGTTCAGGCACCAGTGGCGCGTCTGCTAAAATATTCGGCAACGAGACATACTGGGTCTTAAGCAAACGCTTTGCCAGCCATGCTGTCAGTGGTTTCACGCGGTAGCCCACCACCATAGGACGCTTGAGTAACATGCATTCAAGCGCGACGGTTCCCGACGCCAGCAACACAGAATCGGCCGCACTAATAACCTGGCGCGCTGTATCGTCAACCAAGCTAAACGAAAGCTCTGGGGCAATGGCCTGCCAAGCTTGCTCAAACTGTTCGCGACGTGCCGAGTTAACCAAAGCAACCACAAAGCCAAGTTCCGGATAACGTGCCGCAAGCTGTTGGCAGGCTTGTATGAACGGCGGGGCTAACATCGCCATTTCACTGCCGCGACTTCCCGGAAGGACCGCTAACCAACGTTTATTAGGGTCAAGCCCTAGGGTTTGCTGTGCCGCCGTTTTATCCACTTGCATCGGAATGCTATCCGCCATGGTGTGACCGACAAAGGCACACGGCACGTCGAACTTGTCGTAAAACGCTTTTTCAAAGGGCAGAAACGCTAAGACAAGATCCGTGGCGGCCGCAATTTTAAAGATCCGCTTTTGCCGCCACGCCCACACTGACGGGCTGACGTAATGGACGGTTTTTATTCCGGTTTTTTTTAATGATGCTTCAAGACGTAAGTTAAAGTCCGGCGCATCAATACCAATAAAGACATCAGGCGGATGAGCAGTAAAGTGCTTCACCAGCGCGGCCTTCACATTCAATAAACGCGGCAGTCGACCCAAGACCTCGACCAGCCCCATCACGGACAGCTCTTCCATATCAAACAGGCTCTGGCAGCCTTGCGCTATCATTCGTGGGCCGCCAATGCCGACAAATTCAATATTCGGGTGCTGGGCGCGCAGTGCCTTGATGAGGCCTTCACCTAAAACATCGCCGGAGATTTCTCCGGCGACGATTCCAACCCGTAATGGACGCTCACTCGGTAACATTAACGAATAACGCCTCGCGTTGAGCGTGCAAAAAAGTCAACAAACAACGCCAATGCAGGTTCGTCTTCTGCTTGCGCCGCGAGCTCTTTTTTCACTTCTTCTAACGTTTTACCGGCGCGATACATGTTTTTATACACCGCACGAATGGCCCGAATGGCGGACTTGTCGAAGCCACGGCGTTTGAGACCCTCCACATTGATCCCAAACGGTGCGCAGTGATTGCCTTGAGCCATCACATACGGTGGCACGTCTTGAACCACAATGGATCCGCCACCGAGCATGGCATGACTACCAATGACGCAGAACTGGTGAATAGCTGACATCCCGCCCACTATCGCATAGTCATCGACATGGACGTGTCCTGCCAAAGTCGCATTGTTGGCAAAAATACAATGATTCCCCACCACACAATCATGGGCGACGTGGGCATTAATCATAAACAGGTTGTCGCTGCCAACTTTGGTTTCGCCTTTATCTTGCACCGTGCCGCGGTGCATGGTCACGCTTTCCCGAATGGTATTGCGATCACCAATTTCCAATGTTGTTGGCTCACCAGCATATTTAAGATCTTGGCATGCTTCACCAATGGAGGCGAACTGATAGATTCTATTATCACAACCAATACGCGTAGGCCCTTTGATCACCACATGGGTCATCACTTCGGTCCCTGCACCGATCTCTACACCCTTCCCCACATAAGAAAAGGCGCCAATTTTTACGTTTTCCCCCAGAACTACACCGTCTTCGACAACGGCAGCGGGATGGATATAGGCAGTTTCGTGGATCACAATTAGATCTCTCTTCTTGCGCACTTTAATTGAGCCGAGCAGACAACATCACCATCGACTTTTGCGACGCCAGTAAAGGCCGCAATACCTCGGCGCTCTTTAATAAATTCTACCTCGAGAACCAGTTGGTCGCCTGGCGAGACTGGGCGGCGGAATTTAGCATTATCAATGCTTGCAAAATAGTATAGCTCGTTGTCTTTCGGCTTACCGAAGGTCTTAAACGCGAGCAAGCCTGTCGCTTGCGCCATCGCCTCTAGGATCAGTACGCCTGGGAACACCGGCAGCTGCGGAAAATGCCCGGTGAACTGAGGCTCATTAGCCGTAATATTTTTAATCGCGTGAAGGTATTGCCCTTCTTCAAAATCGGTAACACGATCAATCAACAAAAAAGGATAGCGGTGTGGTAACAGCTCTTTGATTTCATTGATATATAGAACTTTGTTTTCGCGAGTCAAGGTAGTATTCCCGTTCAAATCCAATACTGACTTCATTAACGCAAAACGGCCCGCGTTACTAAGGCGGGCCTGCTATTCTCGGCGTTAATCTTGTTTGTCGAGCTGATGTTCCAGCTCTTTAAGTCGCTTGTGCATCTCGTCAATTTTGAGCACACGCGCGGCTGTTTTCCGCCACTCGCGGTTGGGCTGTAACGGAATACCGGACGAATACATGCCCGGCTCAGTGATTGGCCGCATTACCATCGCCATTCCTGTGATGGTCACGTTATCTGTGATTTCCATATGGCCATTAAACACGCTGGCGCCACCGATAATGCAGTGTTTGCCTACTTTGAGGCTGCCTGCCATTACCGTTGCACCCGCGATTGCCGTGTTCTCACCAATCGAGACATTATGCGCAATCTGGCACTGATTGTCGATAATCACGCCATCAGCAATCTCGGTATCATCCAACGCCCCACGGTCGATAGTGGTACAGGCACCTATTTCGACTCGGTTACCAATCACAACCCGGCCAAGCTGAGGGATTTTAATCCATTTGCCTTTGTCATTGGCGTAGCCAAACCCATCTGCGCCGATCACTGTTCCTGCTTGAACCAAACAATCTTGACCGATAACGACATGATGATAGACGCTAACATTGGCCCACAGTTTTGTCCGCGCGCCGAGTTTTGCGCCCTTACCAATAAAGCAACCTGCGCCAATTTGAACGTTGTCACCAATTAACGCCCCAGATTCAATCACCGCATTAGGACCAATGGCGACACCTTCACCTAGGATGGCATCATTTGCAACGACCGCTGACGACGCAATATCGGTGGCGCAGGCAGGGGTCGTATCTAAAATTTGTGCGACCTTCGCGTAGGCTAAATAGGGGTCTGCCACCACCAAGGCATTGCCATGGCAATAGGCAAGATCGCCTTCTTTAAGCATCACCGCGCTAGCACGACACAGTGCAAGACCCTTCCGATATTTCGGACTCGATAAGAAGGTGATTTGCCCTTCTCCCGCTGAATTCATCCCTGCAAGCGAGGTTATCGTTACAGCGCCGTCTCCGTGGAGCTGTGCATCCAGTTTTTCCGCTAATTCAGCGAGAGTAATTGAAACCATGGGCTCCTCGACGGTTAGTTAACTGCGTTAATCACTTTTTCAGACAAATCATCACTTGGGTTCGCATACAAAACGGCATTGGCATCAATCACGATGTCATAGCCCTCTTGCTCTGCCACTTTATCGACGGCTTTTTTCAGCTTTTGCACCAGCTTAGACTCTTCTTGGCCGCCGCGCTTGCGCTGATCTTCCTGCAAGGCTTTTACTTTGAGTTTATAGTCAGACTCCATCGACTGAAGCTCGCGTTGTAGCTTCACGCGCTCGTCTTCGCTCATCAACTCACCATTACGTTTAAGTTTTTCCACGCCTTTTGAGAGCTTTTCTTTCAAACGTTCAATCTCTGCGACGCGATCTTTAAATTCACCACGCAATTTTTCATTGAGGTTATTTTTTTGCGCCAGCTGCGACATCACAGCGCCGGTTGATACGTAGCCCACTTTCTGTGCAGCATCAGCCGCTGATGCGTACATGGACGTGGTCAATACCGCGACACTCAGTCCCGCTGCTTTCAAAAATGATTTCACAATAGTCTCCTTTCTGATCATCAGAATGTGCGCCCGATCGTGAAGGTAAAGAACTCTTCATCGTCGCCAGGCTGGCTAGTTATAGGTTTTGCGATGGAAAACACCAAAGGTGCCATCGGTGACATCCACTGCAGTGCCACACCGTAAGCGGCACTGACATTGGATGGATCTGAGTAGTCTTTTGTACCTGGGGGATAGCCCATATCGACCAGTTCTTGGCGATCAAACTCAGTGTCCCACACAGAGGCGGCATCAATAAAGACGCTGGTACGGATTTGCTCGCGTGCTTCATCTGAAGCAAATGGCGTCGGTACAATCAGCTCAACACTGGCAAGCGCCATGGCGTTACCACCAACCGCATCACTTGAACCGTAAGACCCTTCGGATTGTTCAATGTCCCCGTCCGGCTGCTCAGAGCCATCTGCTTCATAAATAGCTTTAGGGCCTACCGAGTTCGAGCGGAAGCCACGCAGAGATGAGAAGCCACCGGCATAATAGTTTTCATAAAACGGCAGCATATGGTCTTGGCCGTTGGTTTGACCATAGCCGTTACCATACGCGAGACGACCACGCGTTAAGAGCGTAAATTCATGCTCTTGTGTCAGCGGCATATACTGGCGAATATCGTACTGCATTTTAAAATACTGAACGTCGGACCCCGGCACTGTCATGCGATAAGAGGCTCGCTGATAATTACCGGCGGTTGGAAAGTAGCCACGGTTGAGATTATTGCGCGTCCATGAGACGGACATATCAAAATCATCAACTTCGAGTCCACCATTGCTCGTTAAGTGATCATTATGGCGTTCAAGAAACTTATCGATTTGGTAGTATTTACCAATATTTTCAATTTTGTTGTGGGTATACCCTAGCGAGAAATCGACTGAATTCAACTCATCGGTCCAAAAACCCCACGTCAGGCTTGTCCCGTAACTCTCGTTGGTATACTCAACAATATTGGCATCGCGCGCTTCAAACTCGTTGTAAAATACCTTACCACCCAGACTGACACCATCGAGGGTAAAGTAAGGGTCTCGGTACTCCAACGTTAGGTTTTTACGGTAATCATTGACCATGGCATTAATACCAAAGCGATTACCGGTACCGGCAAAGTTATCTTGCTGCAAACCGAGCTGTAAACTGGCGCCAGACTCGGTACCGTAACCGACACCAAAGTTAATGCTACCGGAGTTGGCTTCTTTGACTTTATAGTTAACATCGACTTGATCGTCCGTTCCCGGCACGCGTTGTGTATCCACTTCCACGTTTTGGAAAAAGCCGGTACGACTCAACCGCTCTTTCCCCCGAGTGACCGCTTTGGAGTTTAGCCAGGTTCCTTCCAGCTGTCGCATTTCGCGGCGTAACACTTCATCTTTAGACGTGGTATTCCCGGAAAAGCGGATATTGCGCACGTAGATACGCTTACCCGGCTCGACATTCACGGTCAGTGAGACTTGTTGGTTGTCATCGTCAAAAGTCGGCATGGTATTGACTTTGGGGTAGGCAAAGCCGGTTTCACCAAGATGGCGCTTAATGGCCTCTTCGAGTGCAGTCACCTTATCGCCATTGTAGGTATCACCACGGGTAAAGCTAACCAATGAACGGTAAGTGTCTTCGTTTTGCGGATCGCCACGAAAGTTGACATCAGCAATCTCATACGGCTTGCCTTCATTCACATTCAGAGTGATGTAAACACCCTTTTTATCTGGCGAAATAGCCACCTGGGTCGATTCAACGCGAAACTTTAAATACCCACGATTGAGATAAAAATTACGCAGTTTTTCCAGATCGCCAGCAAGCACCTGCTTTTGATACTTTTCGTTGGCTAAGAAATTCCACCACGGCACATCGGCACGCAAATCGAAGCTATCGCGTAATGCGTCATCACTGAAGACGTCGTTCCCCACGAAATTGATCTGCTCAATCTTGGCCGAGACGCCCTCAGTAAATACAAACTTCAAATCCGCGCGATTTCGCGGCAAAGGCGTAACAACGGCTTTTACCGACGCACTGTATTTACCCACACTGTAATAAAAGTCTTCTAAGCCTTTCTCAATATTACTAAGCTTTGTCCGATCAAGCGCCTCACCGACACGCAGCCCGGAAGACGTGAGGTTTTCTTGTAACTGCTCTTTTTTAATTGCTTTGTTGCCTGAGAACGAAATGCTCGCAATAGTAGGACGCTCCACGACTTTAACCAGCAAGGTTTCATCATCGCGATAGACGCGCACATCCTCGAAATTACCCGAGGCAAACAGTGCATTTATCACATCTGCCACATCCTCGTCGTCGACGTTGTCACCCACACGGACCGGCATCGATAGCAATGCAGCCCCTAAGCTGACGCGCTGTAGGCCTTCAAAGCGGATATCGCTTACCTCGAATGTGTCAGCATGCGCCATACTGCTGCTGACTAAAAGAGACGCTATTAATAGTTTTTTCATCGCCATGTGCTATCTGACTTATCCTTGAATACTAACCGTTTAAAGTCGGGCGAAGTCGTTAAACAATGCCACTGCCATCACCATCATCAACACGGCAGCGCCGATACGATACCCAAAGTCCTGTACACGCTCGGAAACCGGTTTTCGTGTCACAGCCTCAATCCCAAAGAACAGCAAATGGCCGCCATCTAATACGGGCAGAGGAAGTAAATTGATAATGCCTAGGTTCACACTGATCAGTGCCATGAACCCTAAAAATGAGATCAACCCGATCTCTGCTGTCATGCCCGCGCCTTTCGCGATCGATATAGGACCACTTAAGTTGTTCACACCCACATCACCGGTGATCAATTTTTTTATCATATTGACGGTCATGCTGATCACTTGGCCCGTTTTATTGACCGCTTCTGGTATCGCCGCTAACGGCCCATATTGTTGCGTGAAACGGTATGATTCAGGCCATGCTGCCATTTGAGGAGCAATCCCCGCATACCCTGTCATTTGACCTTCAACGTCACGCGCATCCGGGGTGAGTGTCAAATTTTGCGTTTCCCCATCGCGGACGATTGTCAGCGACAAGCTTTGATTGGGACTTCGTTTGATCACCGCAACGAGCGCTTGCCATGATGCCAACTCAGTGTCATCCACGGCAACGATCTTATCACCTTGCTCGAGTCCAGCTTGCGCTGCCGCGCTCTGTTCAACCACTTGTGCGACCGACAATGTGATCGCGGGTCGATAAGGCGTGATGCCAAGCGTCGTCAAAGGCGATTGTTTTTCTGGATCAAACTGCCATTGCGTGAGATCTAGGGTGTAATCGCGTTGATAAGTTTGCGCTGGACTCTGTTTCGCAGTGAGGGTCATGCTCTCATCACCAATATGCCCGATCAACGCAAAATTAACCGCTTGCCAATCAGCGGTTTCGACGCCGGAAACTTGGGTTAGTTCCATTCCTGATTCGATTCCGGCTTCAGCAGCAATCGAGTTGGGGGATATTTCGCCGATCACAGGTTTGACAGCAGGAACACCGATCATCATCACCAGCCAATACGCAAAGGCGGCAAAGATAAAGTTAGCGATAGGGCCGGCGGCGACAATGGCGCTACGTTGCCATAGGGGTTGGTTGTTAAATGCGCGGTGCTTGTCTGCGTCAGGAACAGCCTCAATACGCTCATCCAACATTTTGACGTAGCCACCGAGCGGGATCGCAGCAATCACGTATTCGGTATTGTCTTTGCCGTACCAGCGCCATAATGCGCGACCAAAACCAATTGAAAAACGCTCAACCTTTACACCACAGCGACGAGCGACCCAAAAGTGACCGTATTCGTGAATTGCAACCAGTATGCCAAGCGCGACAATAAACGCCGCCGCGTTCCAAAGAAAATCGCTCATTTTGTCACCTTAGTAATCTGCTCATTGGCAGCCATGCGAGCTATTCTATCCAGCTCAAATAAGCAATCCAAGCTTGTTGGCGTGGGAAGCGATGATTGGGTCAATACCTGCTCATTGATGCGAGCAATATCCATAAAGCTGATTTTTCCGGCAAGAAACGCGGCGACAGCTTGCTCATTGGCGGCATTGAGCGTGGTGGTTGCTGCTTGCCCCTGCTCACAGGCTGCGATCGCGAGCGAAAGACAAGGATAACGACACGCATCCGGTGCCATAAAAGTAAATTCGCCAATTTGAGTGAAATCAAGAGGCGCTACCGACGCTTGAACGCGATCAGGATATCCCATTGCATGAGCAATCGGCGTACACATATCGGGCGTACCCAATTGCGCGAGCACCGAGCCATCACACATCTGTACCATGGAGTGGATCACTGACTGCGGGTGGATCACCACTTCCAGTTGATGAGGCTGGGCGTTGAATAACCATCGCGCCTCAATGTATTCCAAACCTTTATTCATCATGGTTGCTGAATCGACCGAGATTTTTGGCCCCATCGACCAATTAGGATGTGCGATGGCTTCTTCAACACTGACGGTCGCTAAGCTTTGTGGGTCACGATAGCGAAATGGTCCACCCGAGCCTGTTAGCAAAATTTTATTGACGCCGGCCGATTGCAAATCACAGCGTCCAGGCTGTTGCTGCACGGATTGCGGCAAGCATTGAAAGATCGCATTGTGTTCACTGTCGATGGGCAGCAGCTCAGCGCCGTATTGATAAACAGCATCAATAAAAAACTGCCCAGACATTACCAAGGCTTCTTTATTGGCAAGCAGCACCCGTTTGCCCGCTTTAACCGCCGCCATTGTTGAAGACAGCCCGGCCGCGCCAACAACTGCCGCCATCACCATATCCACTTCAGGTAATGCCGCAAGGTGACATAAACTGTCCTCGCCAGCGAGTACTTCGGTGCCGTTCCCTCTTTCAAGCAACGCATGACGCAACTGTTGCGCTGACGCGCGATTGGCCATCGCGGCGTAAGCAGGTTGCCAATCGACACATAACGCAATCATTTTCTCGACATTGGTATGTGCAGCCAATGCCGTGACTTCAAACTTTTCAGGGTTGGCTGCAACCACTTTTAGGGTACTGGAGCCAATAGAACCTGTGGCGCCTAATACGGTGATTCTTTGCATGTCGAAGACTCGTTTCACTTAATTCGCAAATGCGAAGTACAACACGGTAAACACTGGGAACGCTGCCGTTAAGCTATCAATGCGATCAAGAATGCCCCCATGACCTGGAAGCAAATTACCACTGTCTTTCACCCCAGCGACGCGTTTAAACATACTCTCCGCTAAGTCACCCAACACGGACGCCAAGGCGGTCACCACAGTGACAGCCAAGAACACGCCAACATTGGCGAAATGGATGTTTAACAGATGCGTCCCTAACCAGGTCACTGCCACTGCCGCAGTGAGCCCACCCAGTAATCCTTCGAGGGTTTTATTCGGGCTGACCGCAGGGGCCATTTTATGTTTACCGAATTTTTTCCCGGCAAAATAGGCACCACTATCTGCGCACCATACAAGGACAAAAACCAGCAGCACTAACTTGGCGCCATAAAAAGAGGAGAACTGGTAGTCTGTTGCACGCAACAGCAAGACACTCCACATAAACGGTAACAGGGTAACGAGACCAAAGAGTAGGCGTAGTAACTTGCTGTGGGTCCAATACGCCCCTGAGCGAGGGTATGAGAGCACTAACACGGTTGCGAATAGCCACCAAGCCGCGCCGGTTGCCGCCAGTGCGAAAGGTGGCAGTGTGACATGCCCAAGCGCCATGGCACTAAAAGGAATACTAAAGAGCGAAAGCGCCAGCGCTGCAGCAGGGATAATAAAGGTAAAAAGACGCGAAGACGCCGAGACAAACTGCGTCCATTCCCAAAGTCCAATTAAAGTGACAGCCGCTATCGCTGCAACAAATGCAGGAAACGGTAAGTAAAAGACTCCAGCGACCACTAACGGGACTAACAAGGCCGCGGTTAAAACACGTTGTTTGAGCAAACTGATTCCTCGTGGTTACTTATCCGTTGTTATCATGGCTTTAATTTGCTCGCCGGTGCAGCCAAAACGTCGTTCACGATTGACATACCAAGCCACGGCATCATACAAACTTTGTTCGTTGAAATCAGGCCAATATTGCTCGGTAAAACATAACTCTGCATAGGCAGCTTGCCATAAAATAAAGTTACTGATGCGGCATTCGCCGCTGGTGCGGATCATTAAATCGACATCCGGTAAATCTGCCAACATTAAATGACGCGCAATATCCTGTTCCCCAATATCATTGGGTTGTAAGTGACCGGCGACAACCTGTTCAGCGACACGACGTGTTGCCTGGGTAATATCCCATTGCCCACCGTAATTCGCCGCAATATTGAGTACCAAACGGTCATTATTTGCCGTTAACGCTTGAGCTTCGGCAATTTTCGTTTGCAAAGAAGGGCTGAATCGAGAGGTGTCACCAATAATGCGTAATTGCACACCATGGCTGTCGAGCCGTTTAGCTTCACGCGATAGCACATTGATAAATAGCTCCATCAATACGCTGACTTCGTCTTCTGGACGACGCCAGTTTTCACTACTAAACGCAAATAAAGTTAGCGCTTTCACACCAAGCTCAGACGCCGCCTTGACGGTCTTACGTACCGCTTTGACGCCCGCTTTATGCCCGAACACACGGGCTTTTCCGCGAGCCTTGGCCCAGCGTCCATTGCCATCCATGATAATGGCGATGTGTTGCGGTAAAGCGGCAGATTCGAGCTGCGCATCAAGAGACTGGGAACTCATGTTTCTCCTTGGCAAATAAAAAGCGCTGTACTGCACGCACAGCGCTTTAGCATTGGCGGTAAAGTCTAATGAGATTTAGACTTCCATCAACTCTTTTTCTTTTGCATCAAGAAGTGCATCAACATTCTTAACCGCTTCATCAGTCAACTTTTGAATGTCATCTTGCGCACGGTGCTCGTCGTCTTCTGAAATTTCTTTGTCTTTTAATAGTGCCTTGAGATCACTATTGGCATCACGACGGATGTTACGTACTGCAACACGCGCATTTTCACCTTCAGAACGAACAACTTTCACCATGTCTTTACGGCGATCTTCGGTCAGTGGTGGCAAAGGCACACGGATCACGGTACCTGCTGAGGCTGGGTTCAAGCCTAGGTCAGAGGTCATGATCGCCTTTTCAACCGCTTGGGTTACTTGCTTGTCATACACGCTAATCGCCAAGGTACGCGAATCTTCAGCAACAATAGACGCAAGTTGGTTTAAAGGCGTTTGCGCGCCGTAATACTCAACGGTAAGGCCTTCTAGTAGGCTTGGATGTGCACGCCCAGTGCGCAGTTTACCTAACGTGTGCTTAAGCGCTTCTACACTTTTTTCCATACGCGCTTTGGCGTCGTCTTTTATGTCATTAATCACGGGAATATCCTTGCGATTGAATTAATTTGTAAGATTATGCCACCAATATTGGCTTAGCTGTTAGTGATCAAGGTGCCTTCTGCTTCACCCATCACGACACGGCGTAACGCACCTGGCTTATTCATGTTAAATACACGAAGAGGCAGTTTATGGTCGCGTGCAAGTGTAAATGCGGCCAAATCCATCACTTTCAACTCTTTTTCTAACACATCTTGATATGTCAGCGAGTCATAAAGTGTTGCATCTGGGTTTTTGGTTGGATCATCACTGTATACACCGTCGACTTTGGTCGCTTTAATCACCACATCGGATTCAATTTCAATACCGCGTAAACAGGCAGCCGAGTCGGTAGTAAAGAAAGGGTTGCCGGTCCCAGCAGAGAAAATCACCACCCGACCATTACGAAGTTGGCTGATGGCTTCAGCCCAGTTATAGCTGTCACATACACCGTTTAGAGGAATCGCTGACATCACTCGTGCGTTCACATAGGCACGATGAAGTGCGTCACGCATCGCCAAACCGTTCATCACGGTAGCTAACATACCCATGTGATCGCCCACAACACGGTTCATTCCCGCCTCAGCAAGACCCGCACCACGGAATAAATTCCCGCCACCGATGACCAATCCTACCTGAACACCCAGCTCGACCAGTTCTTTTATTTCTTGCGCCATACGATCAAGCACGGTGGGATCGATACCGAATCCATCTTTGCCCTGCAGGGCTTCACCGCTCAGTTTAAGTAAAATTCGTTGATATGCAGGCTTAGGATTTGTAGTCATTTCACTACCTTTCTATTAGGCACTAATTAGGGAAGAAGGTTATGGAAGACCGCGGCGAGCACCGCGGTCTGAGTCAGCAAGAATTAACTTTGTTGTACAGCAGCAACTTCTGCAGCAAAGTCTACTTCTTCTTTCTCGATGCCTTCGCCCACTTCAAAACGGATGAAGTTAGTCACTTCGGCACCTTTTTCTTTCAGCATTTGACCCACAGTTTGTGCTGGATCCATCACGAATGCTTGACCTGTCAGAGAAATTTCACCGGTGAATTTCTTCATACGGCCAACAACCATTTTCTCTGCGATATCAGCTGGCTTACCTGATTCCATTGCGATATCAACTTGAATTTTCTTCTCTTTTTCAACAACGTCAGCAGGCACATCTTCAGGATTCACGTAGTCAGGCTTAGACGCGGCAATGTGCATAGCAACGTGTTTAATGGTTTCTTCGTCAGCTTTCGCAGCAACAACCACACCGATGCGATCGCCGTGACGGTAAGAACCGACTTTCTCGCCTTCGATGAATGAAACACGGCGGATATCCATGTTTTCACCGATTTTTGCAACAAGCTCAGCACGCTGCTGTTCGAATTTTTCTTTCAGCGCGTCGATTGCTAGGCCTTCAGCCAGTGCTGTTTCTGCCACTTGGTTAGCAAATGCAGCGAAATTCGCGTCTTTAGCAACAAAGTCAGTTTCACAGTTAATTTCAACGATCGCAGCTTTGCCGTCGTTTTCTTTAACTAGGATGACACCTTCAGCAGCAACACGGCCAGCTTTCTTCGCTGCTTTTGCCGCGCCGCTCTTACGCATGTTTTCGATTGCAACTTCGATGTCAGCGTTCGCTTCAACCAGTGCTTTTTTACATTCCATCATGCCAGCGCCAGTGCGCTCGCGCAGTTCTTTAACCAGGGCAGCGGTAACAGTTGCCATTGTTCAATCCTCGATTCGAAACTATTTTGGGTAAAAAACAGGGGCCCGATATCGGCCCCTGCTAACCATACTTAGCTTACAGCATGAAAGATGACACGCTGATGGCTAAGAACGCTCACAAGGAGCTGTCGTCTTACTCAGCGACTTCAACCAGCTCGTCTTCTGCTTGCGTGACGATATCTTGGCTACGGCCTTCTTTGTAAGCGTCAGACGCTGCGTTCAGGTACAGTTGGATAGCGCGAATTGCGTCATCATTACCTGGGATTACGTGATCAACGCCGTCAGGGTTAGAGTTAGTATCTACCACTGCAAAGACTGGGATGCCCAGATTATTCGCTTCTTTGATGGCAATGTGCTCGTGATCTGCATCGATAACGAACATTGCATCAGGTAGGCCGTTCATGTTCTTGATACCACCCAGTGATTTGTCGAGTTTTTCCATCTCACGGGTGTACATCAGCGCTTCTTTTTTGGTCAGCTTTTCAAACGTACCGTCACTCGCTTGAGTTTCCAGATCTTTTAGACGTTTGATAGATGTGCGAACGGTTTTCCAGTTAGTCAGCATGCCGCCCAACCAACGGTTACTTACATAAAACTGCTCGCAGTTTTCTGCTGCCGTTTTTACCGCTTCGCTTGCTGCGCGCTTAGTACCAACAAACAGAACTTTACCTTTACGCTCACCGATTTTTGACAGTTCAGCCAGTGACTCGTTGAACATTGGTACGGTTTTTTCAAGGTTGATGATGTGCACTTTGTTACGTGAACCAAAAATGAATGGCTTCATTTTTGGGTTCCAGAAACGAGTTTGGTGACCGAAGTGTACACCCGCCTTGAGCATGTCGCGCATTGAAACAGTAGCCATGATAAATTCCTCTCGGGGTTAGGCCTCCACATATCCCATTTACCGACCCGTTAGTGGGCACCCCGGTCAATGTGTCGATATGTGTGTGATTTAAGAATAAAAATGATAATTGAACCCCATCAAACTGAAACCTAGCTCGGCTAGACCTAGCATGGCTAGATTGATCATAATGACGGTTTTCGGCGCGCTTTATATCACAAACACATGGGTAAAATCCAGTTAAATTGCGCGCGCAATCCGCCTAAACCTATACGATGACCGCGCGGAATGCTTCTCTTTCTGTTTCTTCCATGGACATGGCTTGGTACCATATAGTCACTATTAGACAGTTGCTAATCCTGCACCGCTGAGACAAGCGTAGCAGGGCGTCAGTGGCTGTGCTTAATGATACAAAACGTGACTTGAATCATGCTCTCGTTTTAACGTTATCATTGAGCATCCCGAATAAAGAGAGAAAGCAAAATGACAATCCCGATTAAAACAGAAGAAGAAATTGAAAAAATGCGCGTAGCCGGTCGGCTCGCTGCTGACGTGCTCGTGATGCTTGGCGAGCATGTTAAGCCTGGGGTCACCACCCATGAGCTAGACGACATCGCTCACCAGTATATGACTGACGTGCAAGGCACCATTCCTGCCACATTGGACTATCACGGTTTTCCTAAATCCATGTGCACATCAATCAATCATGTCGTTTGTCATGGTATACCTTGTGATGAAGACGTGCTCCAAGAAGGCGACATCGTCAATATTGATGTCACCGTGATCAAAGATGGCTACCATGGCGATACCTCAAAGATGTTTTTAGTCGGGGAAGTGTCTCTCGAAGACAAACGTCTTTGCCGTGTCACGCAAGAAAGCCTGTATCACGCGATCAAAAAGGTAAAACCAGGTGCGACTGTTGGTGATTTAGGAACAGCGATCCAAAAGTTCATCAAGAGCAGCAACACACGCTACTCCATCGTCAAAGAGTACTGTGGGCATGGTATTGGCGCGAGCTTCCATGAAGATCCACAAGTGGTGCACTACAAAAACAACGACCGTACCATTCTTAAACCTGGCATGTGTTTTACTATTGAGCCTATGATTAACGCAGGGAAGTATGGGACCGTACTGGATGAGGACGATGATTGGACGGTCTATACCATCGATGGTAAAAAGTCGGCGCAATGGGAGCACACGCTGCTGGTGACCGACACAGGGGTTGAGGTGTTAACGTTACGAGAGGAAGAAAGTCTCCCACGTTACATCAACCACTAATCTAGAAATAAGAGCCGGTTTCGTTCCGGCTTTTTTTTGCGCAAAGGATCGCCATGACAGACACGGTAATTACGCCACAACATTTGGGGGATGATCAACTCGACCCCATCACGCTAAAGGCACAGTTCCAACAGCTACTTGAACAGCAAAAGCAAGATTTCCTTGCCAATGTTCCCGTTGCCGAGTTGGTTTATCAGCGTACCGATTATATGGATGCCCTTCTGGCTAGGTTATGGCATCACTTTGGTTTTGATCAAAGCCCTCTTGCACTGGTCGCGGTGGGCGGCTATGGCCGGCGTGAATTACACCCTCTGTCTGATATTGATTTACTCCTACTTTGCCAAGCACCGCTAAATGCTTATCAGCAGCAAAGCCTCAGTGATCTACTCACTTTGTTGTGGGACTTGAAATTGGAAGTCGGCCACAGTGTCCGGACTGTCGAAGAGTGTATTGACGTTGGGCTGGATGATCTTACCGTCGCGACTAATTTACAAGAGTCGCGCCTTTTATGTGGCGATTCACAGTTGTTCGAGGCGCTCGAGGCCCGTGTGCACCATGATAGCTTTTGGCCCAGTGAACGCTTTTATCAAGCGAAAGTCGACGAGCAAAAAGCCCGACATCGCCGCTATCATGATACCGCTTATAAACTCGAGCCAGATTTAAAACTCAGCCCTGGCAGCTTACGCGATATTCATACCCTATCTTGGATTGCGCGCCGTCATTTTGGTGCCACCAGCTTGAGAGAAATGAGCGATTTTGGCTTTTTGACTGATGCTGAGTATCGTGAACTTAACGAATGCCAAAACGTGCTGTGGCGGATCCGTTTTGCCCTTCATCTTGAGCTGCGCCGCTACGACAACCGACTGACCTTCGCTCATCAAACCTCAGTGGCTGAACTCCTCGGCTACCGGGGCGACGGTAATCGTGCGGTCGAGACCATGATGAAAGATTTCTTTCGCACCCTCGGACGCGTGGGGGAGCTCAACAAGATGCTGCTGCAAATCTTTGATCAGGTGATCATCGATAATGGTCGGTCTGGAGAAGTCGACGTATTAAGTGATGACTTCCAACGCTGCGGACGGACTATTGAGGCACGCAAACCTGCTTTATTTCAAGCACGCCCTGAGACTATCTTAGATATGATGCTGCATATCGCCGACGACACCTCGATCGAGGCCATCGCCGCCCCCACTTTACGCCAACTGCGTACCGCTCGACGTCGACTTAACCACTTTTTGTGTCAGCAAGACGATGCAAGAGAAAAATTCATGGCACTCATACGCCACCCAAACGCTCTGCATAAAGCGTTTGGACTAATGCACCGCCACGGTGTCATGTCTGCGTACCTCCCACAGTGGAGTCAAATTGTCGGACAAATGCAGTTTGATTTGTTTCATGTCTATACGGTTGATGAACACACGATTCGTTTGCTCAAACATATGCGTTTGTTTGACGATGAAGCTAATCGTGAGCGCCACCCCATTTGTTGCGATGTATTTCCGCGTCTTGCACGAAGAGAGCTGTTGCTGGTTGCGGCTATTTTTCATGATATAGGCAAAGGCCGTGGAGGCGATCACAGTGAAATTGGCGCGATTGAATCCCATGATTTTTGTCTTGACCACGGTTTATCAAAGCCAGAAGCCAACATTGTCAGTTGGCTGGTACGTAACCACTTACTGATGTCTGTCACCGCCCAGCGTCGCGATATTTACGATCCCGATGTCATCACCGACTTTGCCAAAGAGGTCCGCGACGAGGAGCGGCTCGATTTGCTTCTCTGCCTGACCGTGGCAGACATTAATGCCACTAACCCAGACTTGTGGAATAGTTGGAAGCGTACCTTAATTGCTGAGCTTTATTATTCCACTCAAAAAGCCTTACGACGTGGGCTAGAAAACCCACCGGATGTCCGAGAACGGATCCGGCACAACAAACATCTCGCTGCTGCCATGTTACGCAAGCAGGGGCACAGTCCACGAGAAATTGAAGTATTATGGCAACGTTTTAAAGCGGATTATTTTCTTCGCCATACCCACAAGCAAATAGCTTGGCATAGTGAACATCTGCTCCACCACGCCGATGATAAGCCGCTGGTGCTCGTCAGTAAAAAAGCGACCCGTGGCGGCACAGAAATATTCGTTTACTGCCAAGACAGGCCGAGCTTGTTCGCACGCGTCGTTGCCGCCCTAGATAAGAAAAACCTCAGTGTCCATGATGCCCAAGTCATGACCAGCAAAGATGGCCACGCACTCGATACCTTTATGGTGCTCGATCAAAACGACGATGCGATTTCTATCGATCGTCATCCTAGAATTATCGACGGGGTTGGGAAAGCACTCAACGAGACCGGCAAGATCACTATTCCCAAGCGTCGCTCACCGCAAAAGTTACAACATTTTTCGGTGAAAACGCAGGTGTTGTTTCTCCCCACCAAAAACGGGCGACGTACACTCATGGAATTAGTCGCGCTCGATACGCCAGGGCTATTGGCACGCGTCGGTGCGGTTTTTGCTCGGCAAAATGTGAGTGTTCACGCGGCTAAAATCACCACCATCGGTGAGCGCGCAGAGGACTTTTTTATCGTCACGGATCTCGACAATCAAGCGCTCACTTCTGAACACCAAGCACAATTGAAAGCGGCGCTCGAGAAAGCCCTCTCGCAAGCCAAATAATACCAGGGAATCGCGCGGGTAAGACGCGCAACCATAACGATGTCTAACCATGAGGTGGCTATGTATCAACAGTTAAAGAATATCGGTGTTGAACACCCTGAAAAAATAGAGCGCTACTCGCTCCGTCAAGAAGCAAGCTACGATACGCTCAAAATCTATTTTAGTAAGCCAAAAGGCGATCTGTTTGCGCGGAGTATGAAATTTAAATATCCGCGGCAGCGTAAAAATGTGGTCGTCGACAGCGGTACAGGTCGCTCAAAAGAAGTGACAGAGATAAACCGGAGCCTCTCTTTGGTCATTGATGAGCTCGACCAGATCGTGCAACACGAACATACCGAGCAAGACGTGAAGCAAAAAGTGCTTACCGACCTACGTCACCTAGAAAAAGTGGTCGCCAGTAAGATTGCAGAAATCGAGGCCGAACTCGAAAAACTGTAAGGGCGGCATGCGAGTACACCGCCCATAGCAAGGTCTAGTTATCGTATGATGACGCCGGCGCTTTCCAGCCCAACTGTTTAATAACATGCTGCCAGACTGTATCCAAAGGCGCATGAATAAAAACAGTCTCGCCACTGGCTGGGTGCGTTAGCGTCATCTCACTGGCGTGCAATAGCAGCTGATGACAATTAAATTGCTCTCTAAACACACGATTGTGGCGACCGTCTCCATGAGTAGTGTCACCAATGATCGGATGGCTTAAGTGGTGCATATGCCGCCGCAATTGATGCTTACGTCCAGTATGAGGTTGCATCGCTACCAAACTATAACGACTGGTCGCATAGCGTCCGGTTGCGATTGGCAGCTCAACTGTCGCCAATGGCTGATAGTCAGTCACCGCCGCTTTTGCTGTCGCCGGTTGGCTGGCGTGTTTATCCGCTATTTTGTCTTGTTCTTCCACCAGCGGGTAATCCAACTGGCCAGCATGGGAAATCCAGCCTCGAACAATGCCATGGTAAGCTTTTTTGACCTGCCCTTCAGCAAACTGCGGCATCATCTTAGAGGCCACTTCACTGGATAACGCAAACACCAAAACGCCCGACGTCGGCTTGTCCAGTCGGTGCAATGGATAGACATGCTGGCCAATTTGATCTCTCAAGGTTTGCATCACAAATCGGGTTTCCCCTTTGTCTAACCAAGAGCGGTGGACCAGCATCCCTGACGGTTTATTCACCACCACTAAATGCTCGTCACGGTATAAAATGTTCAGCAAAGTATCGGTCATTGATCAGAAAACAAGTTATCAATTCGAACAACGACAGCAACCACGTCACTATGGCCTGCATACTCTTTCATTGCTTCTTCCACGTACGGTGAGATTTCAAAGTTACGTGGCAAAGCTTGCTCTGTCTTGATAAGCGCTCGCATCTTAGGCACAAAAACCCATTGCAACCATTCGTGGCACGCCAGTGTATCGACAGCAAACGGTTCTGTGCTGGCTAGCCGCTCAGTTGACGGTGGCGTCGCCTGCCATAGCGCATGATCGTTTAGCACTTGCTCTAATTCATCAAGGAGTTGTTCACATTGTTGGCGAAGAGTCATTGACAACCTCATCATTACTCGACCGATAAAGCGCGAAGCATAGCACGAACCGATTCAAGACGACATTAACAAGGCGAGCACTGCAGGGATAAAAACTGATATACTCGCGGCTAATTAAGCGATAACGAAGAGCGGATATCATGCAAACGGTTCACGCCCTCAGCGCCCTATTTGATCAAGCAGGTTGCCAATTCAGTGTCTATGATTTAGGCCGTCGAGTGTGCCGCCTGGAAGAGGCATCTTTTCGTGCCGTCGAGGCCAACCAACAACCTTACCCTCACCCATTACGTCAGCAAGCGCATATGGCCGTGGCTTTTTGGCCACAAGGTGGCACGCCTTGGGTATGGTTTTTAAAAATGCCTTTAGATGAGCGAGGGTTATTAAATCACACTGCAATGGGGGATTTCCTTCAGTATGTTAGCGCGGCGATGGGCGAGAGCCTGACCGCGACGCCAAACAAGGCACAGCGCGAGAAACTGGCCAACAATCCTTATACCTTTACCCCAACTGACGACAAGATGGCGATGTTTCACGCCTCACTGACCTATCAACTGGGTCATCCTGCCAGCCAGTACTATGACCATGCCCAGCATTACCTCAATGGCGAGCTCGGCTGGGATAATTGGCAAGGTGTTGGACTTCAGGGGCTAGCGGATACCTGCGTGCGTATGCAGGAGCAAAATAATGCAACTCGAGTTCGTAAAGCACTGAATAACATACCTAGCACACCACTATATGCGCTGTTAGGTTGTTTGGAGCATTGTGAAATTAACGCGAAATTAGCGGAAAGTTTACGCGAGATGTTTACTCAAATGTGCCAAAACCAAGATGTCGACTTGTTTTTGGTCAGTGCATTACTTCGTGCTCATGCTGGGGCGCCTTCAGACACCGAGCACCAACTGATAGAAGCGGTGCTTGCAAGGCCAGAGCTCCACCACCGAGAAATTTTTGTCGCTATTGCCGGTCGCTGCTGGCGTAGCTTAGCCAATGAATCCGTGCTTGACTGCTTTTTGATTGCCTTGGCAGACCACCAAGATGCAGCATTATTTCAGCAAATCTATACGGATTTGGTCATGTTACCGCCGTTACGCGGTGCACTACTGACGCGGCTCCACGGTCATACATCACCCGCCCTGGCTCAGGCCATGGCTCGGATGCAACAGGCCGTGACACAAACATCACATGATCACTGATCTATTGACCATCTTGCTGGTTGTCGTCATTGCCTTGCTATTTTGGCAACAGCGGCGGCAATCTGAGCAAGCTCACCAGCATATTCGTCAATACTGTCAACGAATGGAGTTACAATTACTCTCAATCGCGCGCGGTCGCCACACCATGGTCAAAACGAAGGCTGGTTGGCGATGGGTAACGTACTATTGGTTTGAGTTTTCAGCGACGGGTAATGATCACTACACCGGTCAAGCACAGCTTTATGGACTAAGGCTGAAAGCGATTGATACGCCTGTTCATACGATGCCGGGGCAATCCGATTGATCGATGAGAAGATCGTCAATGCAAAGGCCCTCCCTTGTATAAAGACCTTAGGGCAAAGACCTGAGTACAGAGACCTGGGTGCACAAACATAGTCGCGCATCGTGATAAGCTGTACTAGATTATAAATATGATGCGCACGCTGAGGGGGTTTTTGCGAATGCGTGACAGGGAGTCACCGAGTATCGGCCACCGAGTGTCGGCCAAAGCACTCAAAAAGGAAAGGGCGCAGCTTGCGCCGCGCCCTAAAGTTTTACTTGCAGCCATCCTGCTACGAAAAGGTGCTCCCTGCATCATTCCTTGATCAGTCGCCGATTCCTTCAGCGTCGTTCCATGTCTCTCCGTCTTGGAGGTGTCCTTTCGTCATCCTGACAAACCGAAATTCCGATTTTCGATAAGCTCTCCATCCTGGAGGTGTCCATGACTTCGTCCAGAAGTGATCCTTAAGCCCCCATCCTGGGTTGTCCTAAGTCTTCCTGACGTACAAGCTTCCTGCTTGCAGCGAACGGTTCCGTCCGTTGTCCTTTTTGCAATCCTTGCCAGCGCTTCTTCCTGAAGTACTGCCTCATCCTGAGGTACCAAGTCCTTGGTGATTCCTGTTCCCTGTGTCAGTTCCCTTCCGACACCCATAAGATTACGCGAATAGACGCTTGGTACAAGTCACTGTCACGTGCTTAATCTCTCATTTTTTAGTCCGAACTAGTTACAATCCAGTAAGTTACTGTTTTAAATCAAAAATAAACTATCGTCAGGTCGTTTGTCTTGATACGATTCTGCTTTTATCCCACGCGCGTGTAAGAGATATCGCACACAGAAAAGGGATAATTGTCTCGACAAGGTAGGATGGAGTCATCAACGGTGGGGAGAGGTCTACGCTTTTTATTCTTGCTATAGTCAATATAGACTCATACCAACAGGATAGGAGAGACAATGGAAACGTTCCAGCATGATTTGCAACATCTGTTTGAGCAACTCGGATTAGACAGCGATCACACAGCGATCACACAGCGATTGAGCACTTCTTATCCAGCCACTGTCTGGTGGACGGACAAACGCTGGTGGAGGCTCCTTTTTGGAACGCGGCGCAGCGGGCATTGATTGAGCAAGCCGTAAAAGAGGATGCCGACTGGGCTGAGCAAGTTGATATGCTTGATGCATTACTGAGAAAGCCCTAATCTTGCCGCTGACTTTAAACCAAGGAGATGAAATGAGCTATCAAGCAGCATTAGAGCGAGCGTTAAAAGCGCTCGCCGCAAAAGGACAAAGCGCGACAGTGGCAAAGATAAAAGCTCAACTTGATACACAAGTCCCATTGCCGCTGATCATTCAGGCCGTCAAAAGTGCCAAAAAAAATCAGTCCCTGCCTGCCATGTCAGCCCCCGAGATCACCCTGTCTGATGCTGAGCGGATCGATCAACTTGAGCAACACATTACACAGCTAAGTGAGCGTTTGGCCCGGTTAGAAGCAACGTTGGACAATCAGTAATACAACAATCAGTAATACAACAATCAAGCAATCAAGTTAGTTTAAAGTCCCAAGACAGGTTTGAGACCAAACGGCAAGCCTCACACTTAAATAAGAAAATATCGTGCAGTGGCGTATCTAATCGCCACGCTGCGCCGCATTTCGGACAAGGGCGTGTTAACTCACTGTCCTTGTCTTTGCCACCGACGCGATATTGATAGTAATAAGTCGGGATCCCCGTTAGGTATTCAATCCGACCGCGCAAATCCCATCCCCGTTGAAATAGCCGAGTATGGGGGCTTTGTATCTCGTTAAGCCCAGCAAATTCGGCATCACTGGCGCCCGCCATTTGTAGTTCATCACAGGCCTGCCATTCCGTTTGCCATTTGACGACCGACTTATGATCACCATTAAAGGTGGCTGGTAAACGGTATAAAGGGATAGGTAGCAACGTATCCCCGCAGCGCAGCGGTGAGCACGTGTGCACAAAGGTTGTGTACAACACTTGCCAACTTGGTGACGCATTAGGCGCCGCTTGCTCCGAATTGAGATCGCGCCCCAAAAGGCGTACTTTTGGCTGGGTCAAACACGCATCAGCCAATTGTTGCAACGCGCGTTTGACTTGAGGACTATGATACTTAGGTTGTAACGCATCTTCATCTGGACACACCACACGGAGCTGAAATTGCCCGTCTTGCATGAGAATAGGAAATTCGCGTCCAAGCACCTGACCGTTATATCGCAGCGCGTCCATTAAACCATTAAGCTTACGATCGACGGCATCTACTGTGGTGTTATCGAAACACTCAAACGTCAGCTCTGTCAGGATCATATAGCATCAACCTCCAACGCCGTCACAAACGCTTCGGCATCTTTGGCTATCACGTCGCGAGTGCCAGTATTCAATCCTTCTTTCACCACTTCGCCGCTCATATTATCAATTGAAATGATCGTCATTTCGTCATCCGTGGTGGCAATGAAAACAGTCGGGGTCAATTTACGCTGACGTTGCATCATTAAATGCCCCAAAATATTTTCTTGTAAGCGTGCGAGATCGTCATCGCTCCAAACTTGCACCAAACAGATCGACTCCCCCGCAAACCGAACCGGTAAATCGGCGCAATAGAAGCCATTATAAAAATCTTTTATATCACTGTGTAAACGCAGCGATATTCCCTTCTCAACATTGGTAAAGTCCGCGGCGGTTTCACGCTTAACTGGCTGCCACTGTACTTGACGCGCATTGTTACTGACCATACAAGGCGATGAGAGCCCGATATACTCATCCGAGCACGGTAAACTCTGATATTGATGCTGCCATGCGGTAACATAATTCTGTGCTAGCGCCCAAAGGGCGCGATGTAATGTGTTCTCCATTCGCAACCTATAGCAAGATTCAGTAAACTTTACCCATTCTACTTGAATCAATAGCAGATCCGTATGAGCAATTATCAAGATGCCGATGCCCTAGCCAAACTATCGCTAGGTCAACACACTGATTACCCAACTGAATATGATCCGTCACAGCTGCGTGCGGTCCCGCGCGAATTAAACCGCCAAGCTATCGGCCTCGATCAGGCGTCGCTTCCTTTCACTGGCTATGATACCTGGACGCTCTATGAGCTATCCTGGTTAAACAAGAACGGTTTACCTCAAGTCGCGATCGGCGAGGTACGATTACCCGCATCCAGCCCAAACCTAGTGGAATCGAAATCGTTCAAGTTATACCTCAATAGTTTTAACCAAACCCGATTCGATAGCTGGCAGCAAGTGGCGAATGCACTGCAAACCGACCTTTCCGCTTGTGCCGGCGAAGCTGTGGATGTCACCTTATCGCCCCTCAGTGAACTAGAAGGGGAAGTGATTGCGGGACTATCAGGCGAGTGCTTGGATCATCAAGATATCAGTATTGATGACTATCGTTTCCAACCTGAATGGCTAGAAGACGCCGCGCAAGGTGCCATTGTGTCCGAAACCCTTCATAGTCATTTGCTCAAATCGAATTGCTTAATCACTCACCAGCCCGATTGGGGCTCAGTGAGAATTGCTTATAAGGGCAAGAAAATAAACCGTGAGAAATTGCTTCGTTACCTGGTTTCATTCCGCGAGCATAACGAATTTCACGAGCAGTGCGTTGAGCGCATTTTTATGGATATTATGCGCTTTTGTCAGCCTGAAAAATTGACCGTCTATGCCCGCTATACTCGCCGCGGCGGTTTAGACATAAACCCCTATCGTACCAATATGGGCAAAACCCCGAGTGAAAATAACCGGTTAGCACGACAATAACAAAACGGGGCTGCTTATCGGCAGCCTTTCTTTCATTTTTATACATAGAGGATGGCGCATGCGCATCAGCCCACTACTTGTAGGCCTGCTTTTTTGGTTGACGTCGATGGCGGCGTTCGCTTCTATCCACTCCTCGCCCGTTTTGACCGATGCCGAAAAATTATTGGATACATCCCCCATCCAATCCTTAGAAATCAGCAACCGATTCCTGGCCCAACGACGATTAACGACAGGGGCTAATCGTTCACACGTCAACAATGACACCGATCGATCGATTCGGACGCCGTTGCACACGGTTTATGCGTATTTAATTAGCGCCCGTGCTTATGCTCATTTGGAGCAGCCACTTG
The DNA here is from genome assembly GCF_001996185.1 of Salinivibrio costicola subsp. alcaliphilus. NCBI lineage: Bacteria > Pseudomonadati > Pseudomonadota > Gammaproteobacteria > Vibrionales > Vibrionaceae > Salinivibrio > Salinivibrio costicola. Next base: position 42,103 of record NZ_MUFR01000015.1, on the reverse strand, counting down.
ATTCCAAAGCCGCGCTCCAAAAAGCGTATCAGGTCGTTGAAGAGTACGATTTAAAACATACTCACGTGCAAGTCGTTCTGACTGAAGCGACGCTTATTTGGCACTTAGACCATGATGAACAAGGCGCACTGGCAAAGTTAGATGCAGTACAAACGGCGATGAGTACCTTGCCGGAAAATAGTCTCAATGGGCCAGAGCTTCGCTTTCGTAGTGCCTTACTACGCGCCAACATACTGGCTGAAACATCAGATAACGAATCGGCATTAGTGGCGTATGAAAATGCACGCAGCCAGCTGAGTAATGATCCACAAGATCTTCGCGACAAAGTCGAGTTTCAACTGTCATTTGGACGTTTTTTGCTGGCACAAGAACAGCATGAAAGTGCCTTAACTGAACTGCTAAGCGCTTTTTGGATCGCCAGTGAAAATGAATATACCGCATTGATCGCGAACGCCAATATGGAACTTGCTCGACTTTATTTTCAACAAGGTGTACTCGAGCAAGCACTCGAGCATGCGAATCAAGCCGCGGCATTTTTCGAACACTTCTCACTCAGCCGACGACTCTCAGCGTCTCAGCGCTTATTAGCTACCTTATACGAGCAGCAATCTCGGTATAATTTTGCACTCGTGCATTATTTTAATGCGCTCGAAGTTGAGCAGTCTCTTGGCCGAACTCAACCGCTCGCCGATATACACTTAGCCATCGCCCGCACCTACTTTGAGCTAAAACACTTTCCTCTCAGTGATCGCTATATTCAGGATGCATTGCGACTCGTGGGGAGTTTGCCAAACTCGCCACTGACAACTCAGGCCATGCTGTTACAAGGCCGAATACATTTAGCGCTTGAGCAACCCAAACAAGCAGAAAAGGAAATCAAGACCGCGCTTGAGCGCGCCGAGGCTGAAAACGATATCACCACCATGACCCACGCCTATCAGGCATTATCAAACGCTTTCGAAGCGCAGGAACGATATCAAGTTGCACTCGCTATGCAGCGAGAATATGAGCAATTACGAGCAACACAGGCTCAATCAAAGCAACAGCAACAAGCAGATACCTTTAAGCAACAGCAGCGTGTGGTTGAACGCCAGTTACAAATGGATGAATTACAGCGTCAGCTCGATACGGCGCATCAAGAGCAGTTGCACCTACAAAAAGTCAATTACTTTCTATTGGGCAGCCTGGGTGTCCTAATTGCCATTGTCTATCTACGCCACCGCGCCGCAGTGTTACGCCAAACCGAACTCGAGCAGTTACGTGATGACTTCTACACTCACCCTCGCACTGGGCTGAGAAACTTACGTATGCTTAATGCCAAATTGCCGCGTTCGCTTGAAAAAAGTAATGCCAATTTTGAGCAATGGTACCTCAACGACATGATTCACCAACCGCTCAGTGATCGGCTACGCTTCGCCATGTTCGACGTGGTTTTTCTCAAAGAATTGTTTTTGTTGCATGGTTACCAACGTGCTCAAGACATAGAACGCCAGCTCGGTGAGTATCTGTCTGAACGTGTGACACAATCTGGGCGTCTGTACCATTTTGCTGACACCCTGTTTATCTATATAGAGACAAACTGGGACGAAAACACCAAACCTGAAGCACTCGCACAATTTGTACAAACATTGATAGAGGATTTTGTCACCCAATACCAAAATACCGTCCACGAAGCGCCCGCTAAGGACGCTACTGTCGACACATCAGATCAATTACTTGATGACCACACATCCATTGATGCTGCTCCTCAACATCTAGCGCGTTTAACGCCACACGTCGCCATTGGCTTAGCAGAGTATCCCTTTTTGCCACGCGCATATACCTCGATCAACGATCAGGAGCTGATAGAGATCTTGCTCACCGCCACACATCAAGCAAGCGCACTGGCTCAACAAAGTGAAGAAAGTCATTGGGTCCACTTTAGTGCGATTAATACGGCGCCGGCGGCGAGTTTCGTCAATACCAACCTTCGCCAAGCCTGTCTAAAAGGGATTGAGTCTGGGCTAGTAAAGGTTAAAACATCATCAAATGGCCTCATGGACTGGCAGAAGGATCACGAATCTGATAAAAAGCGAACATCTTTTATTGATGACGATAGCAATAAATCGGTATAGCTAACGTCCATGGGTGGTGCATTCTCACTACCTGTGATGCTGAATCGCGAATGTAATTAGGTGTTTTTTCGACCAAATGACTAAGTCAACTCCATCACCGTTGTCGGCACAGACCGCTCAGGCGGATCATCATCATGCGCCTTCAGCATATCGAGAGCTGGCTTTGAAGTCGCGTCGAGAGATCCATACGCTCAAACGCTTAGCATCGCGATTGATTGCGACATGCACAGGCAAAAACACCGCGGTAGATCAAAAACTAACCGACTTCCGTGACATATTATACTCAGCGCAGGATGTTAGCGCGTTGCTTCCGCGTTTAGCTGTTATTGAACGCATGGTGAGTCATCAAGACATGACACAAAAAAAAGCACAGTCCCATCTCGAAGAGCAGTTTCATACCAGTGGTGAAACGCTACAACGTGTTATCGGCCTGCCTGCTCAACTCAAGCGAGATTTACGCGAGTTGCTAGCAAAATCGGCGAACAGTGATACTGAAAGAACGCAGCATTTGATCCGACTACTTCAGCTCTACGAGCGGGCTGTGACCTTGCAAGCCACACGCCCTCGCGCTCAACACGCGCAAATAGAGCTCGATAAAGACCAAATTCGTCGCGTCGCAGATGAGCTACAAAACCTGATTACCGAGCTCGATATTGATGGTCAAGCTGGCAGTCAGTTGCTTGATATTCGTCGCCAATTATTGACCGATGTCGCGCCAGCGACTGTCGTCTCACTCACTCTGTCCGCCCTTCGGCTGATTTTAGATGCCACGCAAGCCGAGCGTCAGGCATCACAACAATTTCTCGCCCAAGTGAATGATGATCTGGTTGCAATCAGTCAGCAAAATACGCGCGCTTTTGATCACGCCACGCAATTGCGGGTGGCACATCAAAGCGTTGATCAGCGCCTAGATCACACCATTACTGACATTGAAAAAGAACTTGGCCTAAAAGGCACGCCAGAGTCCAATCCTGAGGCCGCACTAACACGTGCACTCGACGCGCTGAACGCCATAGCAAAAGAGAACGAGGCCCTCAAAACGCGAGAGCGCGCACTCGAAGAGCAACTGAGCCACAATCAAACCCAGTTGAGTACACTGGCTGAACACACGATGGATCAACGCCGTCATGTTGGCGACCAAGAACGCAAGCGTTTACTGGATCCACTGACCCGTGTTTACAATCGCGCCGCGCTCAATGATCGCCTCGAACATGAGTTCCGTTTGTGGAAGAAGTACCAACGACCGTTTTGCCTCGCGGTGATTGACATTGATCACTTCAAGCAAGTTAACCAACAGTTTGGGTATGAAGTCGGTGATAAAGCCTTGAAAATCGTCGCGCGTACAATTTATCAATGCTTGCGCGACACCGATTTTATAGCTCGGTTTGGTGGTGAAGAGTTTGTGATCTTATTGCCCGATGCCAACGATGATACTCGCACAGAAATCCTAGCCACTATCAGCCATACCATCCGCAAGCTGCCGTTAAAATTCAAGAACGAACGCGTCGCGATCACCGTATCGATTGGTGCTACCCTCTTTAGCGATCAAGATACGCCAACCCCCGTTCTAGAACGAGCAGACCAAGCGTTGTATCAAGCCAAAAACAGTGGCCGCAACCAAATTATTTGGTGTTAATTATTACTGGTCAATTGTGGCTGGCGTGTGTATTTTTAATTAACACACTGATTTTTATAGCACCGTGCTATCTTCCCTACTTGGCTTTTCAAGAGGGGCGGTCCGTAAGAGGTTGTCGTTATGATCACACACATTAGCCCCATAGGAACGATGGATCTGCTTTCTCAAATTGAGGTTGATCGTTTAAAAACCAGCGCCAGCAGTGATTTATACCGTTTATACCGAAACTGCTCATTGGCTGTTTTAAATTCTGGTAGTCATACAGATAGCTCCAAAGCGCTGCTAGAAAAGCATGAAAACTTCGAAATCCGAGTGCTTCGTCGAGAGCGTGGGATCAAACTCGAGTTGGTTAATCCGCCTGAGCATGCCTTCGTCGATGGTAAAATCATTCGTGGCATTCAAGAGCACATGTTTTCTGTGCTAAGAGATATCATTCATGTCAATGTGCAGCTCGAGCACAGCCCGGCGCTAAACCTAGACAGCTCGCCACATATTACCAATTTGATATTCGGTATCTTACGCAACGCCAAAGCACTGCGTCCCCATGTCGATCCTAACCTGGTTGTATGCTGGGGCGGTCACTCCATCAATGATATCGAATACCAATACACCCGCGAAGTGGGCCATGAGTTAGGGCTGAGAGAGCTGGATATCTGCACCGGTTGCGGGCCAGGTGCGATGGAAGGGCCTATGAAAGGCGCGGCCATCGGTCATGCGAAACAACGTACTTATGACAGCCGTTTTATCGGCCTGACTGAGCCATCTATTATTGCCGCCGAGCCGCCCAATCCAATGGTGAACGAATTAGTGATCATGCCTGATATCGAGAAGCGTTTAGAAGCGTTTGTTCGTATCGCCCACGGTATCATTATTTTTCCTGGTGGCGCCGGTACCGCCGAGGAGTTACTTTATATTCTCGGGATCATGATGCACCCCGATAATCACGCGCAGCCACTGCCGATCGTACTCACTGGGCCCAAAGAGAGCGAGGCCTATTTTCGTGATATTGATAATTTTATTCGTGATGTACTCGGTGAAGCAGCCACACAATACTACGAAATTGTGATTGATGATCCGGCCAAAGCCGCGCGTTTGATGAAAAATGCCATGCCCGCCGTCAAAGAGCACCGCAAAGCAACGGGTGACGCCTACTCGTATAACTGGTCATTAAAAATTGAGTCCGGCTTTCAGCATCCCTTCGCGCCCACGCATGAAAATATGGCAAACCTCAACTTACACATGAATCAACGCCCAGAGCTTCTCGCGTCTTCACTGCGCCAGGCTTTTTCAGGCATCGTTGCAGGTAACGTCAAAGATGAGGGGATGCGTAATATTGAACGCCATGGCCCATTTAAAATTGATGGCGACAAGTATTTGATGGCCAAAATGGATAAACTTTTGCAAAGTTTCGTTGAACAACAACGCATGAAGCTACCTGGCACTGCGTATGTGCCTTGCTATGAAATTGTTTCCGAGACTTAGGCACGACTTTTAACGCCCTGCGTCCTAAACAAAAACCGGGTATAATGCGGCATTTATAAAACGCACCCCCCGGTTTTTATTATGTCTAGGCTCCATGTTGTTATTATTGATGCGATGAATCTTATTCGCCGAGTCCACGCTGCCCAGCCGGATCAAGAATCGATCGATGCGACTGCTCAATCCTGCATCAAAACCTTGGATAAAATCATCAATCATAGCCAGCCTAGCCATATTGTTGCCGTGTTTGATCATATTGGCCCTGATCGAGGTTGGCGGGCCGAGATACTTCCCACCTATAAACAAAACCGTAAGCCCATGCCTGTGGCACTAGAACAAGGCTTAGACACGATCCAAGAAGCATTTTGGCAAAGAGGGGTCGATGCGTTACTGTCACAAGGCGATGAAGCCGACGACATGATTGCTACCTTGGCATTAAAAGTGGCAGCGCGTCATGAGCACGTCACGATTGTTTCTACCGATAAAGGCTACTGCCAGCTATTACAACCCACGTTAAGCATTCGTGATTACTTCCAACACCGGTGGCTCGATTTAGCGTTTGTTGACGCTCAGTTCGGTGTGCGTCCTGAGCAGCTGTGCGATTTTTGGGGGCTGGCCGGGATCAGCAGTAGCGAAGTGAGCGGCGTCCCCGGTATTGGTGCAAAAACGGCGGCAACGCTGCTTGAGCGGTACGAGACGCTTGACGCTATTTTCGCCGCGAGCGATGTCGAACAAAAATGGCAAAAAAAGCTCGCTGGGCACCAGGATTTAGCCCAACGTTGTAAAAAGGTAGCCCAATTAAAAACGGATATCCCACTCGGTTTTAACCTGCAAGATATCCGCTTTGAACGTTAGCCGCCACGTTGCTGGCGTTTCACACGGCGCAAGTGCACGGTGATTTCTTCACGATCGTGATAAAGGTGTTTCGCGCGCATTTCATACGGCACATTGTAGTCAGCCAAAAATGCACCTAGGGTTTGCAAGTTTTCTGACACCTGCTCATAACGTCGGCTCATCGGCAGTTTCAAGTTAAAAATAGCCTCTTGGGCCCAACCTTCAATTAACCACTCTCCCATCAACCGCGCCACTCGCGATGGTTTTTCAATCATGTCGCACACTAACCAGGTCACATTCTTGCGCGTCGGCTCAAATTTAAACCCATCTTCGGCATGATGAAACACTTGTCCTGTCTCCATCAGGCTTTCAGCCATAGCCCCATTATCCACCGCATGGACAAACATCGAGCGTTTTACCAATTGATAGGTCCAGCCCCCGGGGCATGCACCTAAATCGACCGCCCACATGCCAGGCGCTAAACGCGTATCCCACTCATCCTTGGGTATAAAATGATGAAAGGCCTCTTCCAGTTTTAATGTCGAACGGCTTGGCGCATCAGACGGAAATTTCATCCGTGGTAGGCCCATATAATGAGGTGAGTTATTGGTCGTCAGCGAGTAGCCCACCAAGCAAGTGCCCGGTGCGGTAAAGCATAAGTGAATCACCGGTTTTTTGGGGTTATCTTTGGCTAACATGACGCCTTGTTTGCGCAAGGCTTGGCGTAGTGGCACGGTAAACTTACGGCAAAACTTCAATAAGGCTTTAGCCTCATCGTTATCCGGTGTCTCCACCCGTAGATCGCCACCTTTAGGCAGATCGCTCGCTACCGCCAAAATCGGGGAAATACGATCATCAGGGTCAAGATTCGACAAGGCGGCGGTCACAGCAATCATTTGGCGCGCAAAGATCAGCGAGTCCAACGATAAATCACGCACAACGCGCTCAGCGTCATCTTCTTGGTAGCACTCAAACACAACATACGCGCTGTTATTTATCACGCGCGGAAACCCATACACGCCCATTTCGGTGGTTTTTTGTTGGATTTCTGCGGCGCAGTCTTTTTCAAATCCTGCACGGCAGTAAAGCAAAACCTGGTTCATAACACCCTCTGGTTCGACGATAGGATCACGCTATGTGATGATAAAAATAAGCTGCGCATTATATCTGTCATCTCGACAAGAAAGAAATGCAGATAGCCGCTTTTAACGCGATGGATAAGAGAGAGAAACGTTTGTACGCCATGCGCCCACAGCGAGCCCTCCCCAGCCGATTAAAAAGCTCACGCCGCCAACTGGTGTTACCGGTCCTAGCCAATGCATCTCCGTGAGAGCAAGCAGGTATAAGCTACCGCTAAAGCCGATCATACCAACTAACCAAGCCCAAGCGACCCAGCTGAATAACCGCGTGGAGATCCGTGAAGAAAGTGCACACAGTCCAAGCAAGGCTAAACTATGCCACATCTGATAGTTAACGCCGGTTTTAAAAATAGCTAATTGATAATCGGACAAAACCATTTTCAAACCATGTGCTGCAAAGGCACCTAGCCCGACAGCCAGTCCTGCCCCTAAAGCAGCTAGGCTGATCCAGTGGTTTAATTTCATGCTTTCGCTCCTTGGCGCTCAATAAAACGCAGTAGACAGTCGACCGCAAACTGCCGATTGTCCGACTCAGTGTAACCTGACGCTTTGCGCGGCTTGAAACTATGATCGCCATCAGGAACGAACTCAATATCAATACTTGATGAGTATGAATACCCCATCACTTCTTCTTTCCGACCAAAGGTATCACGCTCCCCTTGCACAATGAGCAACGGTTTGGTCACGGTCGCTAAATGCTCGCCTTTATATTTTTCAGGCTTGCCTGGAGGGTGAAAAGGAAAGCCAAAGCACACCACCCCGCTGACTGATGAATGGCCGGTAAGGTGGCTGGCCATACGTCCTCCCATCGATTTACCGGCAAGCCATAAACGACTTTCTTTTGGGCGTAAACTATCGATGGCATCAATCACAGCTTCAAAGTGTGCAAGTAGCTTAGGTGCACGGTCTGGCGGACGCTTTTTGCCATCTTCCTGACGCTTTTCCATATAGGGAAAATTAAACCGCACCACACGGCAACCGACTCCGATGCGTGTCGCGATATCCGTCATAAACTCATGCTCTTTGCCGGCGCCTGCACCATGAGCAATAATCACCCACTCGGTGGCACTGTCAGGCCCATCAAATTCTAGATCTATCATAAATTCATACTCGCTTGCTCTTTTGCTGCAGTGGCTAGCATCCATTCTCGAAACGCAGTAATGCGCCCGGTGTCAGCGTCTCTTTGTTGACTCACCAGATAAAAACCATTGTCACTTTTTAACACCTGCTCAAAAGGTTGCACCAAACGTCCAGAGGCCAGTTCAGGTTGGGAAAGCACATTATTCCCTAATGCAACGCCCTGTCCATGAGCTGCTGCCTGAAGCACCATCGACGAATGACTAAAAATAGGACCGTGCTCAACGTTCACTTCACTCAATTGATGGGCTTTTGCGAACGCCTTCCATTCTTTGCGTGAGCGATCATGCAACAAAACATGATGGACGAGATCGTCTGGCGCTTGGAGCGGATAACCGGACTCTAGCAACATGGGAGAACAAACAGGCAACAAGCACTCTTGGTACAATAGGTCACAGCGTAAACCCGTCCAATGGCCTCGGCCATAATAAATGGCTACGTCGACATCATCGGTTAATGACCCATCCTCCAAATCAACCGCTTTTATCCGAACATCGATATCTGGATGCGCTTTATTAAAATCAGCGAGCCTCGGCACCAACCATTGAATCGCGAAACTGGGTGGCAAACTAATGGTCAGCGCCCCTTTGGCACTTCGCTCTAACACTTTATCAGTGGCATAAGAAAGTTCCGAGAATATATCTTTAATATCAAGAAAGTAGCTTTGACCTTCTTCCGTCAACAACAGCGAGCGGTTACGACGACGAAATAGCTTTAATCCCAAAAATTCTTCTAACGCTTTGATTTGATGACTCACCGCCGCCTGAGTCACAAAGAGCTCTTCAGCTGCACGGGTAAAACTCAAATGTCGTGCGGCTGCTTCAAAAACGCGCAGCGCGTTAAGTGGAGGAAGACGCCTTGCCATAAACGGACACCCTATTCATTAATTTTTCTAATCGTTGACATTATAAATTGTCGATTGCTGATATACCAGCAACACCCTATAGTGCATCCCGCATCCACATGTGACGTCTCTCTATTTAGACTGTTTCCGTGGTTGCGATGTTGTGTTTGCATTTGTCTAACACTGGTTAGACAGGTAGTCGTATCTACCACTTTTAACTTCCTGTATTTTGACATTGTCTGTCATTACATATTTGTTGGCACTGAGCTTGGCTCAGTGCTTTTTTTTGTCCGTTTTTTATCTTAAACACGTATCACGCTTGAGTTACACCAGTGAGATGGCGATCATAGGCAAGATTTTACTTTGGACGATGACTATGACAGACGGTTTTGATCCCTACGCATTGCGTGCCCAGTTTCCCGCTTTTAATGCCTCAGACTGGGTGTATTTGGACAGTGCGGCTACGGCACAAAAACCACAGTGTGTGATTGATGCCATTTGCCAAAGCTACATGGCACCGGTTGCGAATGTTCATCGCGGCCAACACCAAGCCTCGTTATCCACCACTGCGCAGTTTGAACAAGCGCGACGTGAGGTTGCGGCGTTTATTGATGCAAACCCTAGTGAGATAATTTGGACGCGAGGGGCAACGGAAGCTATCAACTTACTTGCCTATAGCCTCAGCCACACTTTGACCGCCAACGACTGTATCCTCGTCAGCGAAATGGAGCATCATGCTAATTTGCTTCCCTGGCAACTGATCGCGCAGCGTACAGGCGCGCAACTGGTAAAGATCCCCTGTTGTGTCAGCACGGGCCAGTTAGATATGGACGCTTATCAACAAGCACTCACGACCCGTCCCCGTATCGTGGCGATAAGTCATGTCAGTAACGTGACCGGAACACGCCACCCGATAGAAGCAATGACCGCACTCGCGCATCGTCATGGTGCAACGGTGATCATTGATGGTGCACAAGGGATCGTTCACGAGCCCCTCAGTATGCAAACCTTGAATGCTGACTTCTATGTGTTTTCCGGACATAAGTTGTATGGACCAACCGGTATTGGCGTGCTCTATGGAAAACCAGAAGCATTGGCTACTCTCGCGCCATTTCACGGTGGTGGCAAAATGATTACTGACGTCACATTTGATGATCACACATTAGCACCGATTCCCGCTCGTTTTGAAGCAGGCACGCCCAATACAGCGGGGGCGATTGGCCTTGCTGCCGCCATTCAATGGCTAAAACAATATGACGCTCAAGCCATCGATACCCATATTAGTGACTGTTATCAATCGCTACTCGACGGCTTGAAACAACGCCCAGCCATCAAGCTAATCTGCCCCCAACCACACAGCACCATAGTGTCATTCGTGGTAGAAGGAGAACACCACGCAGATATTGCTGAGCTGCTCAGCCAACAAAACGTGGCAGTACGGTCTGGGCACCACTGCGCGCACCCGCTGATCAAAGCGCTGGGCGTGGAGGGAACCGTACGTGTATCACTCGGTGCCTATAATCATCAGGAAGACATTCAACGCTTCCTCACAGCGTTAGATAAAACATTATATTTACTCGGTGTTTAATCGTTTCATAACAGGATCTACCATGGATTTACCTACTCACCCCTTTGGCAGTGAACTCGACCAAAAAATGGTTACCGAGATGCTTGCACAACACATCAGCTGGGAGGACAAATACCGCCAGCTTATCGTGTGGGGTAAACGCTTGCCTACGTTTACCGATGAACAGAAGCATGCTGCGCGCCTTGTCAGTGGATGCGAAAGTGATGTTTGGTTTTTACATCACTCGGATGACGAAAGGCATTACTTTGCTGCAGATTCAAATGCAAGAATCGTTAAAGGTCTATTAGCCGTTGTGCTCGCTTGTGTTCATGGTCAACACAGTGATGCCATTTACGCTCTCGATTTAGATCAAGTCTTCCAACAAGCCGGATTATCGCACCATTTAAGTGAGTCACGCACCAATGGTTTGCATGCGATTGTGCAATATGTTCATCACCTTACCGCTTAATTTGTGTTGGACGCCGTGGTTCATCGTCACGGCATTCTAACCTTATCCCCCCTAAAACATCGCGCCACCACTGCCCACATATGCCGACAACCCGACTATTCACCATCGAAATGCACAGAAGAGTGCAATCGATTTCTTCCAGATCATTCAGTCTCGCCAACGGAAAACAAAGACAAACATGAAAATAACAACTTATTAACAAAGTATTGCATTATTACCTATCAAAATTGACCGAAATCGCGAATGTGTAATCCGAGGCTTTTATACTTTGCGTATTTGGCTAGATTCGTTAGCTTAGAAGCAGGCAGTCATAAAAGGGTCACACCAACAAGTTAGACTGCCTAATAATATCGGCAGCATGATTATTAACTATTGGCATAACTCTTGCTGCCGTTATGAGACAAGAAAGGATGACTGTAATTCTGGTTTAAAGTGGTTCCAGATGCGGCTTCAGGCATCTCGTTATATTTGCTTGTTGTAGTGAATGGAGTCATAGATGAAGAAACTGGCATTAGTAACTGGCGCAAAAGGCGGCATTGGATCAGCGATCACCGAAAAATTAGTTGATGATAATTATCGCGTCATTGCAACACACTTCACGGGCGGTGGTCAGTGCGCACAAGACTGGTTTGAAGAAAAAGGGTTCAAACAAGATCAAGTGCGCCTATTCGAACTTGATGTTACCGATACAGAACAATGCGCTACACGTATTGCTAAACTGCTTGAAGAAGAAGGCACAATCGATGTCCTAGTGAATAACGCCGGGATCACGCGTGACAGTGTATTCAAAAAGATGGATGCCGATAAATGGCACGACGTCATCAACACCAACCTCAATAGCCTCTTTAACGTCACTCAACCTTTGTTCGCTGCCATGTGCGAAAAGGGAGGTGGACGTGTCATTAATATCTCGTCTGTAAATGGTCAAAAAGGCCAGTTTGGCCAAGCAAATTATGCCGCAGCGAAAGCAGGGATGATGGGCTTTAGCAAATCGTTAGCTGCCGAAGGAGCCCGTGCAGGCGTCACCGTGAATGTGGTTGCGCCAGGGTATACCGCGACGCCTATGGTAACGGCCATGCGCGAAGACGTACTTGAGTCGATTACCAATCAAATCCCGATGAAACGCTTGGCAAAGCCAGAAGAAATTGCGGCTTCCGTGGCTTACCTCGCGAGCGAGGCAGGCGCATACATTACGGGTGAAACGCTGTCGGTCAACGGCGGCCTGTACATGCAATAAATCAAGGATAGATTGATGGAACGCATTTTTATTGTGGCGGCAAAACGCACCGCCATCGGTGCTTTTTCAGGCACGCTCAAAGATATCCCTACCGGCCAATTGGCTGCCTATGCTATCAAAGGCGCATTAGCTGAAGGTCGATTAACTGGTGAGGCTATCGACGAAGTGATTGTAGGCAATGTAGTCAGCGCCGGACAAGGAATGGGAATAGGTCGTCAAGCAGCTATCTATGCCGATATCCCTACTCATGTTCCCGCATACTCTGTCAATATGGTCTGCGGCAGTGGGATGAAAAGCATTATGGATGCTGTTACTCATATTCGCGCTGGTGATGCACAACTTGTGGTCGCTGCTGGCGTAGAAAACATGTCACAGATTCCGTTTGCAGCGGCCGGGAACTTACGAACAGGGCAAAAGATGGGCAACTTTGCGATGAAAGACTTGCTCATCAATGACGGTCTCTCCGATGTGTATAACCAATATCATATGGGCGTCACCGCAGAAAACGTTGCTAAAAAAATGGATATCACTCGCGAGCAACAAGATCAGTTTGCCCTACACAGCCAGCAAAAAGCGGTTGCAGCGATAGAAGCCGGTCGCTTTAAAAGCGAGATCACTCCCATTGAGATTAAGCAGCGTAAGCAGACCATTACCTTTGACACCGATGAGTATCCTAAAGAAGACGTAACCCTTGAAGGGCTGGGAAAATTACGTCCCGCCTTTGATAAAGAAGGCTCGGTGACCGCGGGGAATGCATCAGGCATCAACGATGGTGCGAGTGCGGTGATCTTAGCCTCCGAATCGGCAGTCAATAAACATGGGCTCACCCCATTAGCAGAAGTAAGTGCCTATTCACAGCACGGAGTTGATCCTAGCGTCATGGGGTTAGGCCCCGTGGGTGCGGTGAACACCGCACTCGATAAAGCCAACCACACTCTCGATAACATTGATTTGTTTGAACTCAACGAGGCATTTGCTGCGCAAGCACTCGGGGTGGTTCACCAACTAGCTGAGCACCACAAGACGACGCCCGATGCCATCTTGGCACGTGCTAACGTCAATGGCGGAGCAATTGCACTTGGCCACCCGCTTGGTGCATCCGGCAACCGAATTGTTGTGACCTTGCTACACGAGCTTGCGCGAAGAGGCGAAACCTATGGCGTTGCTTCTTTGTGTATTGGCGGCGGTATGGGTACGGCTTTAGTAATTAAGCGTACACAAGCATAAACGGACACTTGCGACCTTGGGGAAAATCCCCAGAACAACACTATCAGGAGATACACCATGTACACAGATATGTTTAAAGCGTTTTCTGAGCAATCTGAAAAAGCCCTGGCTCCCTACGTTAATTTTAACAAGCTGGTAGCCAAAAACGTCGAAACACTCACCGAATTGCAAATGAACGCGATGCGCACATACAGCTCGCTCGGTCTTGAGCAGATGAAAGCTGCCAGCGAAGTCAAAGATGTCACCAGCATGACATCATTTAGTAGCCAGCAACTGGCAGCATTGACCAAACTGTCTCAGCAAATGATGGATGACAGCACCAAACTGCAAAACATCGCTAAAGAGTTCAAAGAAGATATCGACAAAATCACGGCTGAAAACATGAAAGCCGGCACCCCAGCATAAAGGCAGGGTTACTGCACTATCGCCTGCTACTCACCGTAGCAGGCATTTATAGTGCTTTTCCGATCAAGAGGGCAACATTATGTTTCATCACTTCTTTTCGGACTACCTTGCCAGGCTGCAAGAACAAAACCAGCAATGGTGGCAGGATCTTGAGCAGGGCAAGGCAGCCGTAGACACACCGTTTAATCAAGCCATGCAGGAAGTCAGCCTGCAAGACACTGCTCAATTGCTGGAAGGCGCGGCTCAACAACCCGCTGCACTTCTACAAGTACAGATGCAGTGGTGGGAACAACAAATGCAAATCTGGCAGAACGCCATGCTCGCCCGTGATAACACGGACGAAGTGATCAGCGAAGGTAGCGACGATAAACGTTTCAAGGACAAGGCGTGGCAAGAAGATGTCCTCTATAACTTTATCAAGCAATCGTATCTGTTATTTGGACGTACCTACATGGAAACCATTGAGGCCATCGAAGGACTTGATGATAAAACCCGTGAGCGTCTCTCTTTTTTCTCTCGCCAAGCCATTAATGCCATGGCCCCCAGCAACTACATCGCGACCAACCCAGAGTTGTTAAAAATGACGCTGGAATCAAAAGGTGAGAACTTGCTGCGTGGCATGGAGCAGTTAAAGCAAGACATGGAGTCAAGCGCCGACATCCTAAAAGTACGCATGACCAATAATAACGCTTTCCGCGTTGGCGATGACGTTGCTAACACCCCAGGAGACGTGGTGTATAAAAATGACCTGTTTGAGCTTATTCAATACCGCCCGGTCACCGAAAACGTCCATGCCACACCTGTGTTAGTGGTGCCGCCTTTTATCAATAAATATTACATTCTCGATTTGCGCGAGAAAAACTCACTGGTTCGTTGGTTAGTAGAACAGGGACACACCGTCTTCTTGATGTCATGGCGCAATCCATCTGCTGGGCAGGCTGATATTGGCTTTGAAGACTATGTCACGCAAGGGACAGTAAAAGCCGTCAGTGCGATTGAAGACATCACCGGCCAATCACAGATTAATGGTGTCGGCTATTGTATTGGCGGAACCGTATTAGCGTGCACCATTGCCTACTACTCTGCCAAACGTATGAAAGCGCGTATTAAGTCGGCAAGTTTCTTTACTACCTTACTCGATTTCTCACAGCCTGGTGAAATTGGCGCTTACATCAATGATAGTCTCATCCGAGCCATAGAAGCGCAGAATACTGCTCGCGGTTATATGGATGGGCGATCGCTGAGTGTGACCTTTAGCTTGTTGCGGGAAAATAGTCTTTATTGGAACTACTACATTGAGAACTATCTGAAAGGGAATAGCCCAGTCGACTTTGATTTGCTGTATTGGAACAGTGACAGTACCAACGTGGCAGCTAAAACCCATAATTTTATCCTGCGCGATTTATACCACGAAAATAAGCTGGTGCAAGATAAGGGCGTTAAAGTCGGTGGTGTATGGATTGATCTCAATAAAATCAAAGTTCCCAGTTATTTTATTTCCACTAAAGAAGACCATATTGCTCTGTGGCAAGGCACGTACCGTGGTGCGCTCAATGTCGGTGGCAATAAAACCTTCGTATTAGGTGAGTCCGGCCATATTGCAGGGATTGTTAATCACCCAGTGAAGAAAAAATATGGCTTTTGGACCAATGACCACCTCGCAGATACGGCAGAGGAGTGGCTGGAAGGCGCGTCTCACCAGACTGGATCATGGTGGACACATTGGGAAAAATGGTTACGAAGTTATAGTCCCGACGAACAAGTTGAGCCCTACCCTACGGGATCAGACAACTACCCTGTACTTTATGCCGCACCAGGTGAATATGTACGCCAGGTACTGCCGGTTAAATCGGACGTTGAGCCTAAATCAGCCGAATCTGAACCGGTAAAAGAAGAGGCTTAATCAACCGTCCCACGAAAAATGGCGCCCCGACAGATCAGGCTGGGGCGTCACTTTCTAATCTTCGCGACGCTGATCAGCGGCGATTAGTTTTTGTAAAACACGTGAGACCGCGACAAACCCAAAGCTTGCTGTCACCATGGTTGCGGCGCCAAACCCACTGGCACAATCCATCCGTTTCGGGCCTTCTGCCGATGACTTACTCTCACACACACTACCATCCGGCTGCGGATATTTGAGCTGCTCGGTGGAGTAAACACAGTCAATCCCGAACTTGCGTCCTTTCGTCTTGGTAAAACCATAAAAGCGACGCAAATTATTGCGTAGCTTGGCCGCCAAGGGGTCTTGAATGGTTTTAGTGAGATCCGCCACCTGGATTTGCGTCGGGTCAATCTGCCCACCCGCGCCCCCGACGGTAATAACTTTGATTTTGTGCCGCTTGCAGTGAGCCAATAATGCGGTTTTGGGCTTAATGCTATCGATCGCATCAAGCACATAATCAAAGCGCTTATCGATATACTCAGCAATATTATCCGGTGAGATAAAATCATCAATCACAGTGACTCGGCATTCCGGGTTAATCGCTGCCACGCGTTCAGCCATTACCTCACTTTTGCTTTGGCCGATAGTCGCTTTCAGCGCGTGAATTTGTCGGTTGGTGTTGGTGACACACACATCATCCATATCAATCAGTGTGATCGCCCCAATCCCTGTGCGAGCCAGCGATTCCACTGCCCACGATCCCACGCCACCAATACCGATGACACAAATATGGCTTTGGTGAAACACCTCTAGCGCACGGCGTCCATACAAACGAGCCGTACCGCCAAAACGTTGCAGATAGGATTCTGATAGGGGATGTGTCATAACTATTGTCTTCGTTGATCGCGCTGACAGGCGTTATACCGACTTGCTGATAGGATGTCTAGCCACATCCACCTTGAGGGCGTCACACAGCCAGTTGATCACGTGCATGACAGCGGGTGAACGCTGCTTGTACCGCGCGCTATAAAGGTAGTAGCCATAGCCGCTGTCTATACTTAACCCCAAGGGATTTACAATCTGATCGTTTGACAGGGCGGCTGAGGCCATAAAGGTGGGGATCAATGCCATGCCCATACCCTGTTTCACGCCTTCAAGCGCCATAAAAAAGTGCTCAAAGCCTGCGCCATATTGCGGATTACTGTCAGCCAGCCCAAATTGTTGCCAAAACTGCTCCCACAGTGAAGGGCGCGTCAAATGAGATAAAACCGGCACCTCCGATAACAACGCGGTCCGATCCAAAGGCTCTGGTAGCAAAGTCACTGATGCGACAAGCGATAAGTGTTCGTGAATTAAACAGGCTCCTTGCGCGCCTGCCTGCTGATGAGGCTGACAGCGGATTAAAATATCCAGTTCACTTTCTTTCCCTTGAGGCACATAGTCACTGGCACTGACCACCACAGAAATATCAGGATGCTGCGATTTAAATTCAGGCAGCTGAGGAATCAACCAAAGGCTGGCAAACGAAGGCGGTACCAATAAGCTGACAGACTCTTGCCTTGCACTTTGCTGGCGCGCTTGCGCTGTGGCATTGGCGATATCATTGACGCTGGCCGATATCATAGTTAAATAAGGCTCTCCGACTCGGTTGAGTCTTACTCCCCCAGCATGTCGCTCAAAGAGTGGTTGACCAATTCCTTCTTCGAGCTGCTGTATTTGCTTGCTCACCGTACTTTGGCTGACATGCAATACCTTCGCGGCTTCTGAAAAACTTCCTGTTTGAGCCACCGCAATCAATGTTTGAAGCGAACGCATCGACGGCAAACGCACATTCATCATCTCATTCCTTTTTTGCATACCTGGTGAAAATATATCCTTTGCGGTTTAAAACACAAGTTCACCATACTGAGTTATCACGCTTGCATTGAGGTCCTCGTATGAGTCATGTCTTTCACCGTCACTGTCATCATCTTCCCCCTACCATTGCCAGTGGTAATGGGATGTACTTAATCGACACTCAAGGTAACGAGTATCTCGATGCATGCGGAGGCGCAGCCGTCTCTTGCCTTGGGCACAACCACCTTGCCGTATTAGACGCTATCCACCGTCAGCTTGATGCGATTCCCTATGCGCATACCGGCTTTTTTACCTCAGAAAGCAGTGAAGCGCTCGCCAAGATGTTGGCCGACCTTGCGCCTCCCTCGATAAATCACGCTTATTTAGTCAGTGGTGGATCGGAAGCGATGGAAACCGCGCTAAAACTCGCTCGCCAGTACTGGGTGGAAGTCGGTGAACCCCAACGACAACATTTTATCGCACGCCGCCAAAGCTACCATGGTAATACTCTCGGGGCGCTGTCCGTGGGTGGCAACGCATGGCGACGCGCTCCCTTTGCCCCGTTGTTGATGGATACCAGTTTGATTGCCCCTTGTTACGCCTATCGCGATCAACGTCCCGATGAGACCGCTTACGAGTATGGTCAGCGGGTGGCCAACGAGCTTGAAGCCATGCTGTTAGAAAAAGGGCCGGAAACCGTCATTGGGTTTATCGCAGAACCTGTGGTGGGGGCGACAGCCGGTGCATTGACCGCGGAAGCGGGATACTTTTCTCGTATTCGCGCAATTTGCGATCAGTATAATATTTTGCTGATCCTCGATGAAGTCATGTGCGGCACGGGACGCACCGGTCGCTTTTTCGCTTTTGAACATGAAGGCATCGTGCCGGATATTGTCGCCATCGCTAAAGGACTGGCTGCTGGTTATCAGCCCATTGGCGCCACCTTGGTCTCGGATCGTCTCTATGAAGCAATTGCATCTGGGTCAGGCTTTTTCCAACATGGCCACACCTTCATGGCTCACCCAACGGCATGTGCCGCTGCCTTAGCAACACTCACCACACTTGAGCAAGAAGGATTAGTTGACGCCGCCGAGCAGCAAGGAAAGGCGCTTAAATCGGCGTTACACCATCAGTTTGATTCTCACCCTTTTGTCGGCGACATTCGCGGACGTGGGCTATTTTTAGCGTTGGAGCTGGTGGCAGACAAAACCAGCAAGCGTCCCTTTTCGCCTGAACTTACGCTCCATCAAACGATAAAAAAAACCGCCATGCATAACGGACTCATGTGTTATCCCATGGGCGGTACTATTGATGGTAGGCAGGGGCATCACATCTTACTCGCACCGCCGTATATTATTGAATCAACTCATATCGCGGCCATCACCGACAAGCTAGCACTGACATTAGAGATGTGCTTGCCTCACCAATAACGACAGATTCAAAAGCGAGGGAAAAGAATGCGAGACGCAAGGACGATCATGGTTGCCCCCAATGGTGCGTACTTACAGCCCGTGCACCATCCGCGTGTGCCTATCACCGGCGAACAGCTTATTCACTGCCTGCACGAATGCGCCGAGGCAGGCGCAACCATGGCCCACATCCACGCCCGCGATCAACAGGGAGCCCATAGCCTTGATCCCGCGCTAAACCAAGCGCTATATCAGCAAGTAATAGATGCCGTCGGCGATCGCATGGTGATTCAACTCACCACCGAAGCCGTAGGCCGCTATTCCCCCCAGCAACAAATGGCGCTGATTAAAGCCGTCAAACCCGAAGCCGCTTCCTTTGCGCTACGAGAGCTTATCCCTGATCATCAGCCTCCAAGCAAAGCGGTAACAGATTTTTTTGCTTGGACGGTTGAAGCTCGGATCTATAGTCAGTTTATTCTCTATCACCCCAGAGAGCTGGCACGCTACTACACGCTGCGCGAACAAGGTATTTTACCCTCACGAGGTCATCACTTGCTTTTTGTTGCAGGGCGAGATCGGACTCCACCCCGAGGTATGTCCGAAGATGTCGTCGCCATGTATCATGCGCTTCACGCCGATGGCACTATTCCTTGGTCTGTCTGCGCATTTGGATGTCATGAAAGTCGCTGTTTAACCACAGCCGCGACACTGGGCGGTGACGTTCGAATCGGCTTTGAAAACAACACCCAACACATCGATCAAAGCCAGGCACACGATAACGCATCACAGATCACAAATTTGCGCAACACACTGGAAAACCTGGGATATTGTACTAAACCTGTACAAGCACTAAGACAAACCATGACCCAATCGTTTTAACCCAATACTATTGCTTGCAAATATTGTTAAAAGATTGAAAAAATAGCGCGGTGACACTTTTTTGTCATATTTACATCGAGTGTCATACCATCTTCGAGGGTGCGCCCGGATAGCAACCTCTAACTTAAAAAGGAATCTTAAGCATGAAAGCGATGAAACCGACTCTGATTGCGCTCAGCTTTTCCGCTGCACTAGGAACCGCAGCAACAGCTCAAGCCAATCAGTTTGTAACCATTGGTACTGGCGGTGTGACGGGTGTTTATTACCCGACGGGCGGTGCAATTTGTCGTCTGGTTAACAAAAGTAAAGATGACCACGGCATTCGCTGCTCTGTAGAGAGTACAGGCGGTTCTATCTACAACATCAATACCATTCGTGCTGGCGAGCTCGATATGGGGATCGCACAATCCGACTGGCAATATCATGCCTACAAAGGCACCAGCAAGTTTGAAGATCAAGGCGAATTTAAAGATCTGCGCGCGGTTTTCTCTATCCACCCAGAACCTTTTACCGTGGTCGCTCGTGCTGATGCAAACGTAAAAACCTTTGATGACCTCGAAGGCAAGCGCGTTAACATTGGTAACCCAGGGTCAGGTCAGCGTGGCACCATCGAAGTATTGATGGATCAAATGGGTTGGGACATGGATAAGTTCGGCCAAATTTCCGAGCTGAAAGCGTCTGAGCAATCAAAAGCCCTCTGTGACAATAAAATTGACGCCATGGTTTATGCCGTAGGCCACCCGAGTGGTGCGATCCAAGAGGCAACGACTGCGTGTGATAGCGTATTGGTTGAAGTCGCTAACGATGCGGCTAAACAGTTGATCAGCGAGCGCGATTATTATCGTCAAGCGATATTGCCAGGTGGTATGTACCGGGGTAACGATAATGATGTGACGACCTTTGGTGTGGGTGCTACGTTTGTATCCTCAAGCCAAGTCTCTGAAGACGTCATTTACAACGTCGTGAAAGCGGTGTTTGAGAACTTCGATGATTTCCGTCGCTTACATCCAGCGTTTGCCAACTTGAAGAAAGAAGAAATGGTAAAAGATGGTCTGTCTGCTCCCCTGCACCCAGGCGCAGCACGCTACTATCGTGAAGCGGGTTTGATTGAGTAATCATACTTCGTTGGCTTAAATGCAAAAGCGAGCGTCAAACGCTCGCTTTTTTATTGCTTCAAGGATGAGCCTTAATCTTAGCCGTTAGGGCTGATTCACCATTTGTGGCGCTAACGGTTCCAGTTTCCAAACCCGACCAAAGTGTTTGTAATGACCGGCTTGCTCGCCTGCTTTATTACCCATGCCATGGTATAAATCCAGGTGATTTTCTTTCACTGCCCCACCGGTATCCAACGCCATTAAAAGCTTGAGCACATGCTCTCCCGTCCATTTACCCTGGTCATCAAGCTGTGGCACTTCAGCAAGTAACACACTCCCCATAGGTAAGTAACGTCGATCCGCCGCCACAGAGGCGCCCGCTTTTAACGGGATCCCCGCCGTCCCACTGACAGGATCCGCCGCTTTGGGCGTAAAGAACACATACGACGGGTTGTGTTCCAGTAAGGTCCGAACCTCTTCTTCATCGTGCGCCGCGACCCAATCTTGAATCGCCCGTAACGACATATCCTCTCTGGCTACCTCACCATTTTCAATTAATACCTTACCAATACTGACGTACGGATGACCGTTTTTACCGCCGTAGGCAAAATACTCGAGCTGATCATTGTCACCAAAATGGACAAAACCACTGCCCTGCACTTCCATAATAAAGTTATCGATGCGAGATGCGCTGTAACCCAACGCCAACCCTAACCCTTCTAAAGCACCGTCATAAATCGCTTGACGATCAGGGCAGTCTTCATCACAAGGCGGTTTGGCATAAACTGGATAACGGAATAAGGCATCGGGTTGATGGCGCATTTCAATCACGGGTGAGAAATAACCGGTAAACATCACGTTACCGAAATCATCGCCACCGCCCATTTGGTTGACACTCAGGCCAAACTCAGCGAGCGTGTCTACATTGCCTCCTGCGTCCAGCCATGCCTGCAAGCGCTGGTATACCGCTTGATGCTTGACCACTAACGAGGGAGATTTTGCTTCTACTTCTGCAAGCTGCTCCTGAAATAAACTAAAGTCGCGCGGACTTTCCGACACCACCTGAGATACTGGGGTTAAAATACGTTCAAACCGCCCATCTCGATACTGCTGACCACGATCAGTCGGCCGTACACACCCTGCGAGTACCGCCACACACGCCATCACGACTAACGCTTTTTTCACACCATCATCCAATCAGTTAGTTTGTAGCGCTAAGGCTCGCAAAAAGCGATGAATTTGGCAATCACTTATCATTATCAGACTGTAAATGCCTGCAAAGTAATACAGTTCAATTGTGATATCATTCAGATTATCCTAGTAACTGCTTGGTCATTCATTAAACTGTCATATAATTGTTATGTACTATGCATGAAACAAAAATGCATAGAAAATGCAACAAAAAAGGAGTAATGATTACCATGGACTTGAAAGTTGGGCGTTCGACGTTACTTGATAGCGATGCGGTGGAATATCAATGGATCCGCATGATGGCCAGTGAAGGTTGTACCCATAATGTGATCAATACCAGTATTCAGCGTTGCCTAGGTGGCGACTCGGAAACTGCCGATCTTTTACGCCGAGTAGCCACCAAGCAATGCTCGGTCAACGAGTTATTGTCGACAATAGAGTCTGTGAAATATTAATCACGATCTGAGCACTCTGCATCCTTGTGCCTACTCGGAGAGTTTCTAGGCGCCCCTACTTGTGCCGTCATAACCTAATAACTCCATTGGATGCCAACATCTAGTCGTCTTTCGCAAAAAAAGACGTGTAATGCGCGGGCGATAAGCGTTCTAAGGTACTTTTG
Source organism: Salinivibrio costicola subsp. alcaliphilus (assembly GCF_001996185.1). Lineage (NCBI taxonomy): Bacteria > Pseudomonadati > Pseudomonadota > Gammaproteobacteria > Vibrionales > Vibrionaceae > Salinivibrio > Salinivibrio costicola. The sequence goes on along the minus strand of NZ_MUFR01000015.1, from coordinate 19,105 downwards.
TTTTCGACACGATACACGTACGTTTGCGTACCAATCGAATAACTTAGCTTATCACCATCAAACTGATAACTCGTCGTAACCCGGCTGCCATTGGTATAGATACCGTCTTTGCGGACTTCAAAACGATCAGCTGCATAGGGCGCGACCTCTGTTTCAACCCATTCGCCATACAAATCGGTTTGCGTCACGTCAGGCGCAAAAATTGCAGGCTGGGTCGCCACTAAAAATCCCGTTCCACCAAATAATATAAATAGAACTAATAGAACCACTTGTTTCGTTTTTCGCACGCGCTTACCCCTCAGTGCTTTTTATTCCAGCATAACTGACTCATCACTTTACTTTAGACGCTGAACGCCAGATTGTGATCTCGCTTCATCGGCCAACATCGAGTATGGGAGCTAATTCTTATCGTTTCACATGCGCACTGACACCGCACAGGACTTGACACTCAGACCTAAAAAAGAATAAAAAGGCATATAAAGTGAATAAATAAACGGATATGCGCGTGAAGATAAGAAGTACCGCACTGGTTAAAGGATTTCGCCAATCTGCACCTTATGTAAATGCTCACCGAGATAAAACCGCGGTAATCATGCTGGGTGGCGAGGCGATGGCGGATGAGAACTTTAAAAATATCGTCAATGATGTCGCGCTACTCAATAGCCTTGGCATGAAGCTAGTCTTGGTGTTTGGTGCCCGCCCGCAAATCAATCGCGCGCTCAATCAGTACGGACTGGAAACGCCTTATCATAAAGGAATACGCATCACCGACAGCCACGCGCTTGAAGTGGTCAAACAAGCCGCCGGCCAAGTGCAGCTCGACATCACCGCGCGTTTATCCATGGGGCTTAACAACACCCCAATGGCGGGTGCTCAGATTAATGTGATCAGTGGCAATTTTGTTATCGCGCAGCCGCTGGGTGTCGACGAGGGGATTGATTATTGTCACAGTGGCAAAATTCGCCGTATTGATACCGACGGTATTCAACGCCAACTGGATCAAAACGCGATTGTGCTGATGGGGCCAGTAGCCAGCTCAGTAACGGGAGAATGCTTTAACCTCACCTCTGAAGAAGTGGCGACTCAGGTCGCGATTCGGTTACGCGCAGACAAGCTGATTGGCTTTTGCTCTGAACAAGGGGTCTTAAACCCAGACAATGAGGTGATTTCTGAGTTACTGCCCACCCAAGCCCAGCCACTTCTAGAGGCGAGAGAAGCCGCTGGCGATACTGGCTCTGGCACTAGTCGCTTTTTACGGGGCGCAATTGCTGCGTGCCGCGCGGGAGTCACTCGCAGTCATTTGATTAGCTATAAAAAAGACGGCGCCTTGATCCAAGAGCTGTTCTCGATTGAAGGGATCGGCACCCAGATCGTGATGGAGCGTGCCGAAAAAGTGCGCCAAGCCCAGATTGACGATATCGGTGGGATCTTGGATTTGATCCGCCCGTTGGAGCAACAAGGGATCCTAGTACGCCGCTCGCGAGAACAATTGGAGCAAGAAATCCCACGCTTTACCATCATCGAGCGAGATGGATTAGTGATAGGCTGCGCCGCGCTCTACCCGTTTAGTGACGCGCGCACCGGCGAGATGGCATGTGTCGCCATTCATCCGGATTATCGTGATGGCGACCGCGGTGTCATGCTCCTCAATCACCTCAAACAACGCGCCAAAGCCAAAGGGCTTGAAACCATCTTTGTGCTCACCACCCACAGTTTGCATTGGTTTTTGGAGCAAGGCTTTTTGCTTTCCGATGTCTCGGCGCTCCCCAACACCCGCCAAGAGCTGTACAACTATCAGCGCCGGTCTAAGGTACTAACCTTAGCGCTTTAGCTGACCTCGCCATTATAAGGGCGCCAACAAGGCATCCGGCAAACCACTATACCTTGCGGTGCGTGCGCCCACACCGTGGCGCAGCACCGGCCAAGACGCGTAAAGATCAAGCTGGTGCTTCGCCCGCGTGATACCGGTGTAAATCAGCTCGCGGGTGATCACCGGTGAAATGGTGGGCGGACATACCAGGACTGTGTGCGCAAACTCCGAGCCCTGTGATTTATGCACCGTCATCGCAAACGCGGTTTGATGGGCGGGCAGACGGCTGGCAAGCAAATAGCGCACCTCGCCATCGTGGGTTTCAAACGCCACCCGGGTGATCCCCGCTTGCTGCACCGCAATGCCAATGTCACCGTTATACAAACCCAGTGCATGATCGTTTTGCATAATCATGATCGGCCGGCCGTGATACCAGGTGTCACGCTCTTTAGCTATCAGCCCCGCCGACGCCAAATGCTGTTCAATCGCTTGGTTGAGGCCAGCGACGCCAAATGGACCTTCGGTCAATGCGCATAACAATCGAAATTGGCTAAAGGCACTCAGCACATCGGCCATGGGCCGCTGATTTTCGAGCGTCGAATGATCGAGTGCCGTTAGGTAGTCGCGATACCCCGCCACCGCTTGAAGCATCAGGGTCTGATAGCTGTCATCACTCAACACATGGTGGGCAATATCGCCATAGCCGCGTTTTAACACCGCCCCCACCTCGGCCATCTCTCCTCGGTTCACCGCAAAGGCGAGCTGACCGATGCCGGATTGGGCATCAAAGCGATAACTTTTGCGCAATAAACACAAAGCACTGGCAATCGCTGGCGCGTGCGGGTTTTCGGGTACGTCAAAGCCTGTCAGTTGGCTTAAACGCGCTGCTTGCGCCGCTGGATAGCCCGCCTCGGCGTACTGACAAATATCGCCTAGCACCGCCCCCGCTTCCACAGAGGCAAGCTGATCTTTATCCCCCAGTAAAATAATGCGTGTTGAGGGCGCCAAGGCATCGAATAACTGCGCCATCAAGGGCAAGTCCACCATCGAGGCTTCATCGACAATCAACACATCCGCATGGACGGGATTATTTTTATGATGGCGAAACGCGACTCGCTGCGGAATCGCCCCTAATAATCGATGAATGGTACTGGCTTGGGTCGGCAGCGCCGCTTTCACGTCATGATCAACAGGCAAGGCGGCAATCGCCCGTCCTAGTGATTCAGTCAATCGGTTGGCCGCTTTGCCGGTCGGAGCGACCAGCTTGATGGTGAGCGCAGCAGACGTTGTACGCTCGGCGTGGTGCGACGCCACCAGCGCCGCCAACAAACGGGCGACGGTGGTGGTTTTACCCGTGCCCGGGCCCCCTGAAATCACCGCAAAAGGCTGGGTCAACGCGGTGGCTGCCGCCACTTTTTGCCAGTCAATCTCTGCCTGTGAGGCGGCAAATAAATTATCTAGGGTTTGTCTGGCCTCATCCGGTACCGGCAGCGCCGTCAAACGCTGGCGAATATGCCCGGCCACTTGCTGCTCGGCATGCCAGTAACGATGCAAATACAGTCGGTGTCCCGCAAGCACCAAGGGCGTCGCCTGCGTACCATCGGACACCACTGAGGCCTGCGCCAATTGCTTGCTTGGCGCTTGGCTATCAATGTGCGCCAATAAAGGCTGCCAAGCGACATCACTGGGTGGCTGCCACTGGTTTAAGTCAAGGCAGACGTGCCCTTTGCCCACTTCGCGACTCAGCAGCGCCGCCCATACGGTGATAGCAGCCTTATCTAATTGGTTTTCTTCTTCGCCCATCAAACAAGCAAATTGCACATCAATCGCTCGCAATTCCCCGCGCTGGTATAGTGCCATTAATGCTTGTTTCATACCGACTCTCCAGCAAAGAGGTTGTCCAAGGCGTCAATCAGCGCCTTGTCGGGGCGATGCGCGAATACACCGGTCTCGCCGCTATCACTGGCGCCCCGTAAAAAGAAATAAAACACGCCCCCCACATGGGTGTCGTAATCATAATCGGGGATCCGCTGGCGCAAAAAGCGGTGCAGCGCCAAGGTATAGATCTGATACTGAAAGTCGTATCGGTGCGCGATCATCGCCTCTTTAAGCGCATCAGGATGGTAATCGGCCACACTGTCCCCTAAATGGTTCGACTTCCAATCCAGCACGTAATACTTGCCATCGGCGCGGAAGGTTAAATCGATAAAACCTTTTAACATCCCGCGCGCTGTCTCAAAGGAGAGCTGTCCAGCACGCGCTGACAGTGCATCATATCGTGCGGCGAGTCGGTTCAGTCGCTGGCAGTCGAGTGCAGCCAAAGGCATCACGAACTCCATCTCCGTTAACCGACTGGCGTTGTCAATTTGATTCAGCATCAGCCCTTGTTCATTTAGCGGGTGTTTCAATACCTGTGTCATCCACTGCTGCAATATCGGGCACCACTGCGGGTCATAGTTTTCCAAGCTAAGGTGATGGGTAATAAGCTCAGCGACCTCTTCACTCATCAAATCAGCGGTAAAGTCCACCTCTTCAAACAAGGTATGTAAAAAGGTACCGGCTCGCGCGCCTTTGGGAAACGCAAAAACCGACCAAGGATCCACCGCCACATCCGGCGTCTCCTCATCGGCGAGGTCATCGTCCGCGTCCAAGTCGTAACTGGCTAATGTTGGCAAGGCGCTGACATGATGGCTCTGTTTTAACAGTCCTGAGTAACTGGTTAAGCGCCACTGACGGTCAATCTTGCCGTCAAACTGACGCGCGGTTAGCGCCTCGTGCGCCCCCGTTTCAGGGGCATAACGGCTATCATCCGGCTCCGGTGGCGCAACCACAGCCACCGCATCGCTCGCGCTCGCCAACCCAGCTAAACTCTCGGCCAGCAGGCTAGCATCACCGACTTCTCCATGCTGGAGCAAATAACCCAGGGCCGTTAAGTGCAAGGCCGAGTCTTTTTGCCGACTGTTACCTTGTTTAAGAGGCGCACAGCCGATAAAACACCCATACACGGCGCGCGTTACCGCCACATACAGCAAGCGAATATCTTCAGCTAGTCGCTCTTTTTCAGCGCGCTCTTTGCCTTCATCGACATTATCCAGCGCCAGCACCGGCTGATACTGTTCATCATGATAAAACGGTTGGCTGCTTTCGCGATACTGACAAGCGAACGGCAAGTAAACCAAATCGTATTCCAAGCCTTTCGATTTATGGATGGTGACGATTTGCACCAAATCACGCTCCGACTCCAACCGCACCTGCTGCTCTTCCGATTGTTGAGCCGGCTCGGCCATCCGCTCTTGTAGCCAGCGGATCAGCGCGTGTGGGTTGTCCAGTTGCTGGCTGGCACTTTGCAGCAACTCCGCAATATGCAAAAAGTCGGTCACACAGCGCTCGCCTTGGGGCATCGCCAACCAGTTTTCTGCCACTTGGCGGGCACTGGCGACTTGGCGCAGCATCGGCATCACCCCACGGCGCTGCCAAGTATCACGGTAATGGCTAAAGGCCACCACCTCTTGCTCCCACAAGGCTTCGTCTTGATTGAGTAATGCCAGCTGCTCGGCGGTCAGGCCAAATAAGGGGCTGGCTAGCGCTGCCCGCAACTTACGCTCGTTTTCAGGCTGCATGACCGCCACTAAGATGCGCTCAATATCGCTGGCGACAGGGCTGGCGAACACATTATCACGGTTAGAAAGATACACAGACGCCACGCCTTTTTCGGCCAGCGCTTGCTTGACCAGCTGTGCCTCGCGTCCGGTGCGCACCAACACGGCGATATTGTGCGGCTGAATTTCGGCTTGGCCGGAAGGCGTTTGTAGATAACTATTGCCCGCCACCGATTGGTTGAGCACTTGCGTGATATGCTGTGCGGTACTCACAGCTAAGGTCTGTTCAAAATCTTGCTTGCCACATAATTCATCCGGGCTGTGATGCCAAAAGGTGAGCGCGGGCTGCTCGTTTCCCTCCACCACCAGCGCCTTTTGTTTGGCGCTAGGCGAAGAGGCTACCTCTAAAAAGGGAATACTGTCTTGATAAACAAACGGTGCCTTCGCACGTGAGAACAAGGCATTGACTCCGCGTACCATGCCATCTGTCGAGCGCCAGTTGGTGGCAAGGTTATAGTGATCACTCACCTGCGCACGGGCATGAATATAGGTGAATATATCGGCGCCACGAAAGGCATAAATCGCCTGCTTAGGATCGCCAATCATCATTAAACCGGTGCGCTCACCCTCTTCCTCTGTGTCTGTCTCTGCGTCTGCGAATACAGGGGCATCGTCCGCCACTGGCGGCTGATAGACAGTGCTAAAAATCTGATATTGCAGCGGGTCGGTGTCTTGGAATTCATCAATCATTGCCACCGGATATAAGCTGCGAATACGTGCAGCCAACTGGCCTTGGCTATCTTGGTCAAGTGCGCTGGCAAGTTGAGAAAGGAGATCGTCAAACGAGAGCCACCCTTGACGGCGTTTTTCTTGGCGGAGCAGCTGCCTCACTTCTTTGATCGCCAGCGCGGTCAATCCCGGTTTTAACGTCGGCGGCTGATCAACCAATGCCTGAATTTGATCAAATAGCGCCAGACTCGGTGGCTCAGCTTTACTCTTGTCCGCCAACGTCTGTTTGGCGAATTTTTCCAATTTGTCGGGCAACTGGTAATCAAGCGTCTCGGCATTGGCCCATTGTTCCATCGCATTCAGCCAGTTCGCCAGATGATCTTTGCGATAACTGCGGCCATCGAGTTTAGCGGCACTGAGCTGCTCGGTGATCTGCTCCCCCGCCTCGCGCCATGCTCGCTTTACCCCGTCAATTTTGGCTATCGCCGCTTGGTGTGCCGCCATGAGATCTTCGCCGAGATCAGGCGCCTTAACCGTGACAGCCGGTCCGGATAAATAGGGCGCAATCTCTTTTAATAAGGCCTCCGGCGCGGGCCAGTAGCTGCTCACCACACCGGCTAACGATTTTGGCAGCGGATAAAAACGACGACGCCAAAAATCGGCCGCCGCGCGCGCTTTGATCTGTCGCTCGTCGGTGACAAATTCATGACTGAACAGGCTGCCCGACTCAAACGCATTTTGGGTCAGCATCCGCTGACAAAAACCGTGAATGGTATAGATAGCCGCTTCGTCCATCTGCCGCTCGGCCTCTAACAGACGCTGCGCCGCGGTTTTATGATCGCTAATCTCTGCCAGCAAAGGCTCAATGATGGGATCGTCACTCTCACCGCGCATAAAGGCAAAACGCGCCTCATGAATGCGACGCCGAATACGGTCTTTTAACTCTTGGGTTGCCGCTTCGGTAAACGTCACCACCAGTATTTGCTCGACCCGACACGGCGCTGCGCGGCCATGCCCAAGCAACAATCGCAGGTACAAGCCAGCAATGGTAAACGTCTTACCGGTGCCGGCGGAGGCTTCGATTAATCGAACGCCATCGAGTGGCAAGGTGAGCGGGTTGAGGATCTGCGGTTCCATATCATTATTTCATCGCCTAGTCTGCCCGCTATTGTAGCAACCCCTTGGGGTAAAACATATTCTAACCAAGGCAATCAATCTGCGCCGGTTAACATCACGATCAAAAAAGGCCAGCATGGCTGGCCTTGGTTCATTGATTGAGACGTAACGCTTACGACTGAAGCCAAACTGGGTTGGTCCATGCCGTGCTGCCGTCTTTGTCTTCCACTTCTAGGTTGATCCAGCCTTCTGCATCCGCAGGAATAGGCAGTGATAGCTCAAGACGCTGTGTGCTCTCTTCAGGGTTAATGGTAATGCTGTTTAGCACCTCACCACCTTGACCGATTAAACGCACTTCTTTGAGACCATCCGCGGCGACCACGTTAATATCCCATTTATCACCTGCTTTGGCGGTTTCACCAAACATGATGTTTTGTGGGTACAAGATTGGTCCCTGCGTGGCATAGCCGTGACCGGCTTTTAACGCTTTGGCAAAGGCGAGCGGCGTTAGCTCACCATCAACATTGGCCATCATACGAATACGCCCAGTGAGCTGGTTCCACGCATCATGGGTATCGGTACCGGCTGTGAGGTACATGGCTTCGCCTTGATCCCAAAGCTTGTGCGCTTTTTCAAGCGTCGGCTCGTTATCGACACGTGCGTTAAGCTCCATCAGGTCGAAACGGTCGGTCTTACCGCCCGGCACCGCATCCTTAGCGATATTGGTGAAGTAGCCATAATCGTTATATGGATGGTTCATCGGCACCACTTCTGCACCCATCTCATGTGCAGCATCAATCAGAGTATGCACGTCATCAGTACCCGGATCGACCGTCAGCGCCGCGCCATTGTCGATGGGGAACGGGTTCATGTGACCCCATGATGGCGAGATCTCAATCGATGGAATGAAAGGCACGCCGCGTTTTGCTGATAAATCAGCAAATACTTTGTGATTAATGGTGGAGTCGTGATCACTGATAAAGGTCAGATCCAAGTCGGTAGCTAGCTGAGCACGCACCACGATTTCTGGTGGGGTTACCCCTTCCAGCACATTGCCGTGGTGGTGCAAGTCTGCCCCGTACCATTGGTGGCGATTCGGGAAGGTTACCTGAGGCACTTTCACCACTTGTTGGTTGGTTTTGCCCGATTCGAGCGTTACATCCAAGGTTTGTGATTCTGCAGTAAAGCCTGCACCGGCATTAATGCCCAGCTTGTATTCACCCGGTGCTAGGTTTAGCTCCGCATGGCCGGCAGGCAGCAAGTCCGTGAAGAAGGTGCGTTTACCCAAGAATTCAACCGGTGGCGCTTGGCCTTCAATGATAGTCACACGTGCGTCTTTAGCCACGCCAGACACCGCTTCTTCTACGTTAAGCGCAAGGGTCGCAGGGCTTTTTAGCGAGGTGAAATTCAGTGTTTGCTCGCCATCAGCGCTCACATTAATAGATTGCGACTGACTGTTGGCATGGCCGGTTGCCGTACCATAAACCTGATACTCGCCGGCTGGTAGCTCCATGCTGTACTGGCCATCTTTGGCAAGCGTCCACGCGTAAGGGTGACCGTCTTTTTCAATCATTACCAAGGCATCGTTTGGCACTCGCCCATTATCAGCGCGCAATTTACCTTCAATGGTGCCTGTCGCTTCACCATGACGTTCGGCTTCGGCTTTGACAATCGGCGCCATGTCACCGTTCGGGACAACCTGTAGCTGAGACTCAAACGTACGGCTTTCACCGGCTTTGAGCGTGTGACCTAGATACATATCGCGACCGTTGTATTTAATGCGGTCAAAGTAAGGCGCATGCAGCGCGAACGCCCAATCACGGTCATACGCGACCATGCGATCGGCGAGGGCATTGTCCGCCATCGCTTCTTCATTGCCTTCAAGCCCTGGTACCGCGAACTGATAACCCGTATCCGGCCAGATCGTGTGGCCAGATTCTAGCTCGAGATCATCCTCACCCTGGTTATTCATCACGGTTTTAAGAGCAATCGCGTCAGAGCCTGCAGCCAAGGTATACCAAGTAGTAATGTCGACTTTGTCGAAGTTACGGCTCACTTTGATCACTGCTTTTTCATCGCTGTCTTCAACAATCTCAATCGACTTGCGATCGTTCGGCCAGGCTGACCAGCTGTTGGGGATGAAATCTGCAAAAGCGACTCGGTCTAGATCAATTTTGCCATTTTTCACCGCCGCGAGATCCACCAAGGTACCACGTGGCACACCCCACGGTGGCGCAGACTCAACCGCCAATGCAAACGCGACATGCTCGTTTTTTACCGTGATGTCTTGGGCGTGCGTTGCCTCGCCATCGGGGATCGCAGTCTTACCCTGAGTAATGCTGACGTCGGCGTGCGCTGAGGCACCCAGCAAAAGGCCAGAGACCAAGGTCGCCACCGCGCTTTTTGAGAATTTATGCATGAAGGCACATCCTTTTTTTCATGGTTTGTTATATGAATTTTCGATGACATTGTGCGTTAAGTTAATTACACGTTCAAATAAAAAACAGAACAAAGGCCTCTATAAACAACACAAAAACGATGCCCTCTAATCATTAAATTAAAGATAAGATAATGATCTTAATTATAATTAAAATGTAACTCTGCATTAAAATGATCGTTTAAAAAATATTTAGACCCCAAATAGATTGACCCCTAACGAGCAACGTAATGTGCAATCTTTAACCAACACAATGGTAACAAACATGACAAAAAAGATGGTTTTATCGACGAGCCACCCATTTTCTCTATCCTAGTAGTTAATTTCTAAAAATGAATATAAAGTCAAAAATTAAGAGTAAATAACCACAAAAGAGCCATACATAGACTTGGCTAACAGGGAGAAGAGTGGGAAAGAGAGTGGATAGAGGGGGAAACGGCGCCGCACTATTCCTATGAGGCGCCTTTGGTGATTAGCGTTTTTGTCGCTGCGCAAGCATCGGCATTAAGTGGCGATCGCCTGTAGCTAATAGCGCTTGACCGAAACTCTCGTGCCATTGCGGCCATACGCGATACACATAAGGGTCTTGGACTTCACCAGGATTAAAGCCCCCGATAAAGGCATCACGCATCGCTTTCAGCGCTTTGTCTTGGCCGGTGTCACTGTTATCAAAGCCTTTTTTTCCATCTCGGGCTTTTATCCCGGCCCCGACCGTACTTGGCAGATAAGTAAGCGGCTGATTCAGGCCATTTTGATAGTCTTCAACCAAGGCTTGTAGATGTGCAAGCGCGTCACCTTTGCTGAGTGGGGAAAACTCGATGGTTTCTTTCACGCCCACCAACGTGCTCGGCACCGCTTCGCCCATCGCGCATTGGCATAAATGATCGATCCATACCGCAAGCTGATGACGCACGGTCAGATCGCCGCAATGAAAGCGGACCAAGCTGTCTTGATAACGCCGATTGAGCCAGCCTTGCAATTGCACCTCGCCCAACGCAGTAGGAAGAGTCAGATTAAGCTCAAGATCAGGGCGCGGCGCGGCGAGCAAAGGCGTTAAACGTTGGTACATATCACGGATCACCGTGACTTGCGTATCCAAGGTCAGTTCGCCAAAGTACGCCAAAGGCAACTTGCCCTGGCCACGCTGTCGGGCCATAAAATCCTGCACACTTTGGGGACTGTCATCGGTTTCAATAAAGTGCGCTAACAGCTGATCACGCAGCTGAAAGCGGTGCAAGGTATCTAAACTAAAGGGTTCGAATTCTTCTAGCGGCGCTTCTAACTGCTCAAAGAAGACTTTCAAGCGGCGTTGGAAAAAATAGCGCACGGGCAACCGCCAAAAGCGCTGTAACTCAGCCAACTCAATCACAGGATCCTGGTGGCTGTCCGGATCAGGGCTTAACGCATCGCCAATAAATGCTGGCAGTTGCGTCCCTTGCCCTTTGGCGGCCGGCAGCCACTCTTGCGCGTAGCTACCACCATGAGCGAACGCCTGTGGGCTAAAGGGCGTCAGTGGATGCGTCTGGATAAGCTTTTCTTCCAACCGCTGGCGTGACTGCGCTTCGGGTAAATCGCCGTCACCGGCCAAACAGTAGCCCTGAGTGCAATACTCAAGCAACTCGGTGACCAGTACCGATGGGACTTTTAAGCTGTTGTCTTGCACTGAGCGACCGACATAACTGATATATAAACTTTGCTGTGCCGACTGCAGCGCTTCTAAAAACAGATAACGGTCATCGTCGCGGCGCGAGCGATCCCCCGCCCGCGTCCGACCGACCATCAAATCAAAGCCGACACTGGGCACAGTGCGCGGGTACACGCCATCGTTCATCCCCAGCAGACACACCACATCGAAGGGAATGGAGCGCATTGGCATCAAGGTACAAAAGTTAACCTGCCCGGCCAAAAAGCGCTGGCTGACTCGCTCGTTATTGAGGCGACCATTAAAGTAATCGCGCACCACGGGCAAGGTTAGCGTATGGGTAAAGGCGGCATCGCTGAGCTGTGTCAGCCAACTGTCCAACTGGGTGCGGATAAGCTTTATCGCTAACTCTTCATCCCCTTCAATGGCAAAGCAGTCATCCAGCATTTGGGTCAACCGCGCCACCCACGTCTTGCCATCGCATTCAATCGCCAGTTGCTGCTGGTAGTAAATCAAGGTGTCGATAAACAGCCCTAAACGCCCAGCAAGCTCCGCATTAAGCCCTTGGACTTCATCATAAGGCACGGTGTCTGCAAACAATCCAGCCTCACTCGGCATCGCATAGCCAAGTAACATACGTTTCAGGCCAAACAGCCAGGTGTTTTGATATTGCTCGGGCAAGGCAAACTGGCTCGCGGTATGGGTATCAAGCCCCCAGCGAATGCCCGTTTCTTCCACCCACTGTTTAATCTGATCAAACTGTTGGCTATCGATGGCAAAACGGCGCGATACCGTCGGTACCTCAAGAATTTCCAACAGCTCCGCCGCACTACACCGACTATCGGGCAAGGTGAGTAAGCGTAAAAATGCCGCCAACACTGGGCTTTCTTGATCAGCGCTGCGATCTGAGATGGAAAAAGGAATAAAACGCTCGCGAGGCGCATTACCAAACACCGCTTGAATAGCCGGACTGTAGGCATTGATATCCGCCACCATCACAATCACATCGCGGGGGCTAAGCGATGGGGTGGCCTCAAACATCGCGAGCAGCTGATCGTGCAGCACTTCAACTTCACGCATCGGGCTGTGACAGGCATGGATTGCGATCGAAGCATCATCTGGCTTGATTTCTGTTTTCGCCGCACTGGTTTCAGTCTGCTTGGGATCGCCCGGCTCATTCAAATCCAAAATATCGGCTTGGATGTGATGCAGCAGATTATCGCGAGTGACCTCAACAAAGCCACTATCAATCTCATTACAGGCCATTTCCGAGAGTAGCAGTAAGTTATCGCGCCCCAGTTTTCCCATCGACGCCAGCAAACTGTTCCCTACTTCACCATGCTCGGGCTCATCAAGCCCCAGTGCCAATTGGCTCTCGGCGGGGATGTCTTCAATTCGGCTGATTTTATCCCGCGCTAATGCGGCACGTTTAGCCAGATAGCGCTTGTCGCGAATATCCCCCCAGTAATAACGGCACGGGTTGGTGAACATAAAGTGCACCTCTACGTGCTCACCCAGTGCTTGTAACGCATCCAGATAGCGTGGTGGGAGCGCGGAGATGCCAAACACAAAGACCCGCTCAATATCAGCCAGTCCCGCAGGTTTGTGCTGATGACTGGTTAAGGTATCGATAAACTCTTGATACAAATTGGCGCGATGGTAAGGCGATTGGCCCAACGCCAAGGTGTGATCGTATAAGCGGCGCCACAGTTTTTGCTGCCAAGGTTGCACATCGTCAAGCTCTGGCACTGGTTGTTCTTGCTCCCATGCCAGCACCCACTCGGGGCGATAGACCAAATACTGATCGAAAATATCGGCCACTTTTTCGGCCAGCTGATAAGCACGCTGCTGATCCTGGCTATCTTCTAAATACGCGGCTAAATCAGCGAACTCAGGCTCATCCAGACAGCTGGGTAAGATGTCCATCAGCTTCCATGTCATCGCCTCTTTATTGAAATCACTGCGCTCAGGCACACCATCCAACACTCGCACAAATAGCTGCCAGATAAAGGTAGCGGGAAGCGGGAATTCGACATTAGCGACAATCTGCTGCTCGTTAGCGAGTGCCATTTTTAACCACTGCGCCATGCCGGGGCTTTGCACCAGAATAAGTTCTTTTTGAAAAGGGTCAGACAGCGGTCGCTGTTGGATCAGGGAGACCAACAGCGATTTCAACAGATCGAGCTGATTAGAGTGATAAACAGTAAACACAAGGCGCTCACATGGGAAAGATAACTGGCATCGATTGTGGCCGATTGCCGTGATAAGCGCAAACCGCCACCGACACGCTGCGACCTTGCACACGACTTGCTAACTGTGTGATAGCACAGCAAATCGCTGAGCGATTAAACGCGATTATCACCCACACTGAAGGCAATCAGCTGGCTGATATGGTTCAGTGAACGGCCCGACTCTTGCTGCCACTCATTAAATGCCTGTTGCGCGGCTTGCATCGCCCGCTTGGTCTCTCGGCCGCTATCAACGATTTTAGTCGCGCGCAGATAGTGCTCAATATCGCGGGTGAACAAGAAGGTGTCCTTGCCCATTCGGCGCAAGGTATAAGCACCCGTATTACCGCCTAAACGCTTACCGTGCTTTTTTAAATACTGCCATAAACCAACAATATCTTCGCTGGGCCAATCGGCGACAAACTGGCTAAAACTGCCATGCGATTGCTGCACGCGGTGGATCATTTCCGCATTGTGTGGAATGGTCATCACCTTGGTTAAGTGGCGAATGATCGCGGGGTTCGTCGCTTTCTCTTCCCACATTTCTGGCGGCATCAACAACATTTTGTCGATATCAAATCCCCAAAAAACCTCTTCGAACCCCGGCCACTTTTTGCGTACCACCTGCCAGCTAATTCCAGATTGAAATACCTTCTGGCTAAACGCTGCTAACCAGCGATCATCCGGTATTTCACACAGCGCCTGATGTTCAAGCGGTGCCACCAGCATGCGTTCTAATTCTCGTTGACCACCTTTGCGATCGGCGGCACGTTGATAAATGGTGCTAAATTTTTCTCTCATGTCACAATCACGGCAGGGTCGGTAGACAATGGCCCTTATCCTACTGTATAAAAAGACAGTAAATCAACGAAGAGAGGGTAATTATGGCCGTTATCGTCAAGTACGTGGTCGAACGCGAGGGAGAAGAAAAGATGACATTTACCTCCAAAGCCGAAGCCGATGCCTACGATAAAATGTTGGATATGGCAGATGCGATGTTCGACTTGATTGGAGAAAGCGAACTAGTAGACGACGAAGAAAAGCGTGAAGCCTTGTCGCTATACCTTGCTCAACACAAAGACTCGGTCCTCGAGGCGCTGGGCGCCAAACGTAAAGCCGTCAAGAAAAAACCGGCGAAAGCGAGTGACAGTAAAACGGATGAAAGTAGCGACGACAGCAAAGACGCTGACGCTGCCTAGTACTCCCATTGCTGATCCTGTTGGCATCCGCGAAAGAGCAAGCCCACTTGGCTTGCTTTTTTTATACGCTGAACCTGTATTTCACTCGCAAGGTATCACCCACGCTATGCATCAACACGAATCAGTGCCCCGACCTGTGTGGGATTTTACCTTGGTGTTCAGTTGAGTACTTCCAACCGCTGGCGGTTGTCTTTAAGATGAAGCGTTCGATGTTTTAAGCCCAAATATCTATAAGGAGATCTCCCCCAATGGCAAGCTTTGCTCTGGCACTCGGTACCGCGACCCAAAACCAGGACGGAAAAATCATTGAAGCCTTTTTCCCGGCTCCGCTTCTTAACCCGAGCGATGATCTTGTCCGCGCATTAAGCGCGCTGACAGATTACGACGCGGGTAATCAGGTAGTAGCGATTGCACCAGAAACCTGTAGTGCTATCAGTGAAGCCTTCGCGGCGGCTGGCGCTCAAGAGGCCGCTCATTTCGCCAACATGGCACAACAAACTACCCAACCGCTGGTGCTGGTGATCCTCGAAAATGACAGCAAGCCTGCATCGGTTGCAGAAGGCTTTTTGAAGCTTCAACTGATCTCACACCGCTTAGTCAAACCACACGGTGTGGTACTTGACGGACTCTTTGGTCTGCTACACAACATTGCTTGGACCAACCAAGGCCCGATCGACTTGCCAGAGTTGCCTGAGCGTCAGATGGAAGCGCGTTTGAAAGGCGAAACGCTGACCGTTGAGTGCGTGGATAAATTCCCGAAAATGACCGATTACGTGGTACCTGCCGGTGTGCGTATTGCCGATACCGCCCGCGTTCGCTTGGGCGCCCATGTCGGTGAAGGCACCACAGTGATGCACGAAGGCTTTATCAACTTTAATGCGGGCACCGAAGGCAAAAGCATGATTGAAGGCCGCATCTCTGCGGGTGTAATGGTCGGTCAAGGAAGTGATATTGGTGGTGGCGCGTCGATTATGGGTACCCTCAGTGGCGGCGGCCAGATTGTCGTATCGATTGGCGAGAATTCACTATTAGGTGCCAACGCGGGTCTTGGTTTCCCATTGGGCGATCGTTGTACCATCGAATCGGGTCTGTATGTGACCGCGGGCACTAAGGTAACCATGCTAGATGCTGATGGAAAAGCAGTAGAAAGTATCAAAGCGCGTGATTTGGCGGGCAAAGCGGATCTACTGTTCCGCCGTAACTCAAAAACAGGAGCGGTTGAGTGTTTGACCAACAAGAGTGCGGTTGAGCTCAACCACGAGCTACACGCGAATAACTAATGCTTTGATTATTTATCAGCGCATTATCAGGCGGCCATCATGGTCGTCTTTTTTATGCCCAGTTTGCTTGAGCCACTCTCGTTTCACCGCAGTGCACCAAAAAGCACAAGCAGATTTGTGGCACATTTTTAACCACAGGGAAAAATAGGAAAATACACAGGCGCGACGCGGCCCTGACTGGCGGATAAATCAGCATTCGTGACCTCTCCCAAGGTAGCATTTTTGTCTTTAAGTTCAAGGGATTTCATGCTTCACAAATGTCAGGATCCGTGAAGGCTCACAGTTCAACTTTTCGTTTTTTCTCCCCCCTTTAAACATGAGCCAAGTCACGTTATCAATGGCGTAAAGCGGTAATCTAAAGATGAACCTAATACAGGGGAACAAAGAGGAACGAGTATGAGAGTGGAAATTGCAGGCAAAAACATCGAAATCACTCCCGCCATCCGTGAGCGCATCGAAAGCCGCTTTGATAAGTTGGCCAAGTGGCAGGTGGCACTCATCAATCCTCACGCTGTGATCAGTAAAGAGCCAAACCACCAGTTTAAAGTCGAAGCCAAAGCTGGGTTGCCGGGCTCAACGCTGGTTGCCTCAGCAGAAAGCGATGACATGTACAAAGCAATTAATGATGTGGGCCAAAAGCTCGAGAAGCAACTGAATAAGGTCCAACACAAAGGCGAAGCACGTCGCAATGATAAATCTGCTGCGACGGTTGCGATGGAAGAAAATCCAACCGACGAGGAAATCTAACCCTCAGCGCAACACCTAAATCGCTAAACATGTTAGCCCCGTCTTCGCGGGGCTTTTTGATCCTTGACACGCCAGCCTGCGCCCCATATGGTTAATCCATACGCAAACATAACAACACAACGCCCAATGCTGATTGACGCTCGTTTTTTTCGCTTCTTTTTTATCTCGCCAACGCGGGAGGAAGCGTGCTAAGCCCAATCAGCCTGGCGCACTAACCTCCCAACCGGGAGGTTTTTTTGTATTAGAACAAGGATAATTTATGTCAGACACACCACGCCCACTGGATGAGATACGCACGCGAATAAGCCAGCTTGATCAAGAGCTGCTGACACTATTGGCCGAGCGCCGTCGCTTAAGCCTAGACGTCGCCAAAAACAAAGTCGCGGTGCAAAAACCGATTCGCGATCAAGCCCGTGAGCAAGCCTTATTAGAAAAGCTGGTGACCAAAGCGCAAGATCACCAGTTAGATGCTCACTATGTGCTGAGCCTGTTTCACACCATTATCGAAGACTCGGTGCTGATTCAGCAACGCTATTTACAAAACCTCGCTAATCCCGACAATCAGCGTCCGGTGGCACGAGTTTCTTTCCTGGGCAACCAAGGCTCATACTCCTACCTCGCCGCGCGCCAGTACTTTAGCCGCAAGCAAACCGAACTGGTGGAGATGGCCTGTGACAGCTTTAAAAAGGTGGTAGAAACGGTAGAAACCGGCCATGCCGACTATGGTATCTTACCGGTAGAAAACACCAGCTCTGGCTCAATCAACGAAGTGTACGATCAGCTGCAGCACACACGTTTATCGATTGTCGGTGAGCTTACGCTGCCTATCGACCACTGCCTGCTGACTGTCGGCGACCAAGACCCAAACCAAATTGATACCTTGTATGCCCACCCGCAACCGCACCAGCAATGCAGCGAATACATTGATACTTTGGGTAAAGTGAAGAAGATTTATTGCTCCAGCACCGCTGAAGCCATGCAACAAGTGGCGGATTTAGACCAGCCTAATGTGGCCGCGATTGGCCATGCTGCCAGTGGTGAGTTTTACGGTTTAACCGCGATTAAGAGCGAGATTGCCAACCAACAGCAAAATCACACTCGATTTATTGTCGTGGCTCGTAAGCCGGTTAAAGTATCATCACTGACCCCTGCCAAGACCACCTTTATTATGTCGACGTCACAACAAGCGGGTTCCTTGGTGGAGTGTTTAATGGTATTGCGCGAGCGTGGCATCAATATGACCAAGCTTGAATCTCGGCCAGTACTCGGTAACCCGTGGGAAGAGATGTTTTACGTCGATGTTGAGGCCAATATGGCTAGCAACCTGATGCAAAGTGCGCTGGACGAACTCACTACTCTTACCCGTTATCTAAAGGTGCTCGGCTGCTACCCGTCAGAGACCATTTCTCCCACCGAGGTATCGCTGCCGGACAGCAACGAATAATCATAAGTTACCGATAAAAAAAGCCTACGATGTGGGCTTTAATTATTAATACCAATGTCCATATGGAATATCTCTGGCGTCCTTAGGCAGTTTTCTTAACGTGTATTCATCCTTCAAGTATAATTTTTCAAAATTATTTCTTCTAGCTCCAGCAGGAGGCATATCTCTAAGTATTTTAACAATTGATTGTATTTCCTTAGACTCAAATCGACACCCGCGCGATAAAGCATCATGTAGTATAGGAATTAAAGCATTATATTTTTCATTTGCATCTTTTTTGTCTTCTAGTAGTCCATACATCATTTCCAAAGGTGTAGCCAAAGGAGATGCTTTAGATATAGAGCCTAAAAGTGACTTAGAATTCATACTCATTTTATAATGACCTTTGCTATCGCAGCATTAATGCCAACCTCGATTAAAAAAAGAGAATAATGACTAGAACTAAAGCTCTGATCCCAATATCTTAAAATGGGGTATAAATAGTCAGCAATAGTTATTGCAACATATGATAAAGCGATAATTCTACACTCTAAATCGCTAAAAATGACTATATTTCGATACTTTGAATATAATGCGATAATGACAAAAAACATCACAACAGGTGATATGAAATTAATAGCGTGCTCAACATAGTCTCCAACTGTAGACATTGAAAATAACAAAGAAGAGCTGAACACTATATAGATGAAACCCACTAACGGAAAATATCTATTCTGCATAAAAGTCTTATTTAAATTAGTATTTAGGTAAAGGAACAATAAAAAAACCGAAAAACACTATACCCAATTAACTTGAAGATGCATGATTGAACATCTGAAAGTTATCGTTAATACGAGACGTCAAAGACCCTGCGATCTCAGGAAGAGTCACAGTA
>NZ_MUFR01000140.1:0-450 GCF_001996185.1 Salinivibrio costicola subsp. alcaliphilus | reverse complement strand
GAAGTAGACACTGTTGCTCAAAACATTAACAGCGTAAATATCGTAGCCGCTGATATTGACAGCGTAGTTAAAGTTGCCGAAGACCTTAAAGAAAGTATTAGTGAAATCGAGGTTGTTGCTAACGATCTTAGTGAAACTACGTCTGAAATCGAGGTAGTCGCTAACAGCATTGATAACGTGAACACTGTCGGTGCTGATATAGCCAACGTGAACACCGTAGCAGACAGTATCCTAAACGTAGACACTATCGGCACTTACATTGTTAACGTAAATGAAGTGGCTACTAATATGCCTGACGTTACGACAGTGTCTTCTAACATCAACAACGTAAACATTGTTGCAGACAGCAACAACGTGGTTACTGCAGTAGGTAACGATTTAAACTCTGCAGAGTCGGTTACTAGAAATATCGACGCTAACATGGGCGATGTAAACAACGTTAGCTTTAAT
>NZ_MUFR01000139.1:0-456 GCF_001996185.1 Salinivibrio costicola subsp. alcaliphilus | reverse complement strand
GTGTAAGAGCCGCTGGTGACAACGTTCAGAACCGGCGTGTCATTAGCACCGTTGAGGGTGATGGTGATCGTCTGGGCGGTGCTGTCGGCGACGCCATCGGTGGCGTTGACGTCAAAGGTGGCCGTTGCCGTCGTCTTGAGCGCCTCGATGGCGGAGTCGTTGGCGACGAACTTATAAGCACCGGAGGTGGCGTTCAGATAGAAGGTGCCGTAGGTGCTGCTCTTCTCGACGGTGAAGCCGACCTCGCTGGACGCGCTGCTGCCGTCGAGCTCGAAGGAGACGGTGTCAGCCGAATCACGATCGGAACCGCTGAGGGTGCCTGTGATGTCAGAGAAGGTGTCGTTTGCAGCGGTGTCGGTGTAAGAGCCGCTGGTGACAACGTTCAGAACCGGCGTGTCATTAGCACCGTTGAGGGTGATGGTGATCGTCTGGGCGGTGCTGTCGGCGACGCCATCG
>NZ_MUFR01000138.1:0-461 GCF_001996185.1 Salinivibrio costicola subsp. alcaliphilus | reverse complement strand
GCACGTTAACGTTGGTACTATTGGCCACGTTGACCATGGTAAAACTACGCTGACTGCAGCTATCTGTACTGTACTTGCAAAAGTATACGGCGGTGCTGCACGCGATTTCGCGTCAATCGATAACGCACCAGAAGAGCGTGATCGTGGTATCACCATCGCAACGTCTCACGTTGAGTACGATACGCCAAACCGTCACTACGCACACGTTGACTGCCCAGGACACGCTGACTATGTGAAAAACATGATCACCGGTGCTGCGCAAATGGACGGTGGTATCCTAGTAGTAGCAGCGACTGATGGCCCAATGCCACAGACCCGTGAGCACATCCTACTTGGCCGTCAGGTTGGTATTCCAAACATCCTCGTGTTCATGAACAAATGTGACATGGTTGATGACGAAGAGCTGCTTGAGCTGGTTGAAATGGAAGTCCGTGAGCTACTTTCAGAGTATGACTTCCCAG
>NZ_MUFR01000137.1:0-461 GCF_001996185.1 Salinivibrio costicola subsp. alcaliphilus | reverse complement strand
CTGGGAAGTCATACTCTGAAAGTAGCTCACGGACTTCCATTTCAACCAGCTCAAGCAGCTCTTCGTCATCAACCATGTCACATTTGTTCATGAACACGATGATGTTTGGAATACCAACCTGACGACCTAGTAGGATGTGCTCACGGGTCTGTGGCATTGGGCCATCAGTTGCCGCAACAACCAGGATACCACCGTCCATTTGCGCCGCACCGGTGATCATGTTTTTCACATAGTCAGCGTGTCCCGGGCAGTCAACGTGTGCGTAGTGACGGTTTGGCGTATCGTACTCAACGTGAGACGTTGCGATGGTGATACCACGATCACGCTCTTCTGGCGCATTATCGATTGACGCGAAATCACGCGCAGCACCGCCGTATACTTTTGCAAGTACAGTACAGATAGCTGCAGTCAGCGTAGTTTTACCATGGTCAACGTGGCCAATAGTACCAACGTTAACGTGC
>NZ_MUFR01000136.1:0-469 GCF_001996185.1 Salinivibrio costicola subsp. alcaliphilus | reverse complement strand
GGCGGGTGAGGACAACAGCGCGCCGACGGTCACCATCACCGAAGACGCCAACAATGATGGCGTGATCAGCAGTGACGAGCTCGATGGCCAGGTCGACGTTGAAGTCGGCTTGCCAGCCGGAGCGGTGGACGGTGACACCATCCGCGTCAGCGATGGCACCACCACCAACGAGATCGTGTTGGAGCAGAGCGACATCGACAACGGCAGCGTAGCGACCTCGTTCGATGCGCCATCGGAAGGTGAAACCCTCGAGGTGACAGCGGTGCTGGAAGACCAGTTCGGCAACACCTCGGCAGAAGGCAGCGACAGCGCCGTGCTCGACACCCAGGCGGGTGACGACAACAGCGCGCCGACGGTCACCATCACCGAAGACGCCAACGATGATGGCGTGATCAGCAGTGACGAGCTCGATGGCCAGGTCGACGTTGAAGTCGGCTTGCCAGCCGGAGCGGTGGACGGTGACACCATC
>NZ_MUFR01000135.1:0-469 GCF_001996185.1 Salinivibrio costicola subsp. alcaliphilus | reverse complement strand
ATCAAAAAACTCCTCCGGCTCGGTCATATAGGCTTCCGCTTTCGCTTTTTCTCGGTTCGAGAGTGACCACGCCATTTTTAACCCTTCAAAATCCCGCTTGTTGAGCAAGATGATAAGGTTACTGTAAGCGCGATACAGCATTTTCATGTGCCGTGGGTTATTTTCATCGAACGGGGTCGCATCCACCCAACGCCAACGTGGCAGGGTTTTTATATGGAGGGGGCGAGAGAACATGGTTAAACGGCCATCAAGCGTTCCATCCACATTCACCAGTGGCGTTCGGTATTTTGCCGGATAGGTGGTGGAGTCTTTAATTGTCGGTTTCCCGTCTTCCACCGTGACGGTCAGGTTCGACATCTCTTTTTTAGTGCCATCCGGGAATGCACCATACAGAGTAACCTGACAGGTATCGTCCGCGCGATAGGTAAAGTCATCCTCATACGCACCTGATGGTACCGTACCGAGCTCT
>NZ_MUFR01000134.1:0-483 GCF_001996185.1 Salinivibrio costicola subsp. alcaliphilus | reverse complement strand
ACTTGATTGTGTGAGTGACATGATATGTCACTGATTGAGAACTTTACTGTCATTCTTAAAGAATGACTTGTCAGCTTTCCAGATTGTTAAAGAGCATGTGTATTTATCACGACGATAAACCACTTTTTAAAGGCACTTATCAATATAAATACGCTTAAAAAGTGGTGGAGCTAAGCAGGATCGAACTGCTGACCTCCTGCGTGCAAGGCAGGCGCTCTCCCAGCTGAGCTATAGCCCCACATTGATTACTTTGTTAACCAACACATTTGGGGATGTGTTGGTGGGTCTGAGTGGACTTGAACCACCGACCTCACCCTTATCAGGGGTGCGCTCTAACCAGCTGAGCTACAGACCCATCAAAGCAATGATGTGCTCTCTTTCAATTTCAACCTATACAATCTGTGTGAACACTCGCAAGAATAGCGTCAGTAAGGAGGTGATCCAGCCCCAGGTTCCCCTAGGGCTACCTTGTTACGACTTCAC
>NZ_MUFR01000133.1:0-488 GCF_001996185.1 Salinivibrio costicola subsp. alcaliphilus | reverse complement strand
GAAGGTGGCCGCGCTCGAGCCTAGGTTGTCTATGGCATCTATGTTATTGATGACACCAAAGCAATACATGGTTTGTGAACGGATATTGGCGGTGTATAATACAGGCGGATTCTCGCCTTCGTTATCAATCTCGATATCAACGGTCGACACCTGCTCTCTCGCTTGCATCATGTCTGAATCACTCCAACAGCCGGTCAGTAAAGACAGGCAGAGTACAGCGGCTATCTTTTTCATCTCGACTCGCTTATGTCTAATAGTGAAGTAGCTAGAGACATTGCCGCCCCTAGCCAATAATGACATCCCCGGAGCCTGACACCAGTACGCCACCGCAGTTAAGCGCATCGCCAATGCGGGCGGCGGGTTTACCATCAATCATCACCCCAATTGAACCCGCGGCAATCTGGCGACCATGAAAGCCATGTGGGGTTTTCGGGCAGGGGCAACCGTGTGGGGCGGCGGTATCCCCCACTCTTGCCGCCGGCTTGCCA
>NZ_MUFR01000132.1:0-507 GCF_001996185.1 Salinivibrio costicola subsp. alcaliphilus | reverse complement strand
GACGGTGAGGTGGCCGAGTGGCTGAAGGCGCTCCCCTGCTAAGGGAGTATACGGTTTGTAGCCGTATCGAGGGTTCGAATCCCTCCCTCACCGCCATTATCGACAAGCCTGCCTTGTGATAATTGCAGTAAAAGATGTGCGTCCGTAGCTCAGCTGGATAGAGTACCTGGCTACGAACCAGGCGGTCGGAGGTTCGAATCCTCCCGGACGCGCCATCACCGCCATGGAAGACCCGCAACACCGTTCAGGATGAACACAAGATTGACGACACGCGCTCGTAGCTCAGCTGGATAGAGTACCTGGCTACGAACCAGGCGGTCGGAGGTTCGAATCCTCCCGAGCGCGCCATCTTCAATCTATGCAAATCCGTCAGCGCGTCCGTAGCTCAGCTGGATAGAGTACCTGGCTACGGACCAGGCGGTCGGAGGTTCGAATCCTCCCGGACGCGCCATTTTGCATTACCTCTTCCTTCTCCTTATTTCCATTTCGCTATCTTTTCATTGTCAC
>NZ_MUFR01000131.1:0-509 GCF_001996185.1 Salinivibrio costicola subsp. alcaliphilus | reverse complement strand
GGCGCCCGTTGGCAATGTGCACCTATCCATCATCGTGCTGGGGCTTGTGTCACCTACGCCAATGGCACCATCGATGTATAAATTTTGTCATTGTATGCAGTATAAGCGCCAACTCGATCGTACAAGCTTGGTGTGATTTGCGCTGCGCGCCCGTTGACAATGTGCACTTATCCAACATCTTACCGGGGCTTGTGTCACCAACGCCAATGGCACCATCGAGGTTAAATATTAACGCCTTGAGTCATCGTCGCCAATGGCACCACCGATGTATAAATCAGGCGTAGGTCGGCATAAGCGCCTTCTCGCTCGTGCAAGCTTGGTGTGATTTGCGCCGCGCGCCCTTTACACGGCGCCATCGGAGATTAAGGTCAAAGTTGGCGCCGGTGTTAAAATTGGCGCCGATCGTGACAGGCGCCCGTTGGCAATGTGCACCTATCCATCATCGTGCTGGGGCTTGTGTCACCTACGCCAATGGCACCATCGATGTATAAATTTTGTCATTGTATGCA
>NZ_MUFR01000014.1:0-82987 GCF_001996185.1 Salinivibrio costicola subsp. alcaliphilus | reverse complement strand
GGCCATCGAGCTCGTCACTGCTGATCACGCCATCATTGTTGGCGTCTTCGGTGATGGTGACCGTCGGCGCGCTGTTGTCCTCACCCGCCTGGGTGTCGACCGTATGCTCTGATGAACCGGTGCTCTCTACCGTATTGCCCGCGTCATCCGACGAGCTCACGACCACCTCGAACTCGGTGTCCGCCGCCAGGTCGCTGCCGGCCACGTCCACGCTCCACTCGCCGTTTTCATCCACGGTGGTGGTGTAGTCTTCGCCGTTGATGGTCATCGCAACGGTATCGCCTTCGGCGATGTCGCCGCCGCTCGCGCTGCCGGTGACCGTGATGGTCTCGCCCGCTTCTTGCGCGTTGATCACGTCATCGCTGGTGATGTTGTTCACGCTGACCGTGCCGGCATCCGCGCTGGTATCAACCTCAGCTTGATCACTCCCCGGCTCGGAGGTGTTGCCGGAGGTGTCGGTAATGGTGGCTTCTACGGTTAATGTTTCTCCGTCTGCAGGAGTGTCTGGCAGTGTGATGGTGACGGTGCCGTCTATGATATTTTGCGCGGTAATCGTCGAGGTTTGACCATTTACGGTTAATACATCACCCGGATTAGCACCAGTATCGGACAGATCGATCAATACCTGGATCCCATCACCAAGCTCTTGCCCACTAATAATGCCATCGTTGTTAGCATCATTAACAATGGTTACGCCAGGGATTCCGGGAGCGGTGGTGTCAATCGCAAGCCCCGCTCCGCCTTCTGCATCGCTACCAATCGCCCCGTCGTTGGTTGCAAGCGAATCAGTATCAAATCCTGAGCTTGCAATGGTCTCGCTTCCATCACGCTCAACATTGACATAACTCCATGAGCCACTGCCGGCTGCAGCGTCACCACCAGCGGCGGTCGCTTGGTCATCTTCAATGGTGATCTCGCCTTCACCATCAAGGATTTGTTGCTGAATCTCGGCTATTTCATCTTGAACATCTTGCGGCAATCCATCGAGCACGGCGCCGGGCTGCTCTCCCTGAGCCTCAACGGCGAGTAACGTTCCGTCGCTAAGTACAATAACAGCCTCACTGTTATCTGGCAGAACCAGCTCGGTTCCAGACGGAAAGGACGTACCTTCGGTCACTGTCATTGGCGTGCCATTGACAAGCAGTACACCATTTCCTTGGATACTTTCGACGTTTACATTGCGAGAGAGCGAGATTGATTTCATAGCCGGGACTCTTTATCCATAAAAAATGTGAGGTGCATTCAAAGTCTATCACTTGCATTATCTAAGGAATTAGACTTCTTCGAAAGTAATTTTACGCCGAAATGTGCACTTTGTACGGCTCAACATTGAGACAATACGTAAGTATAGGTGGGTGTTTGAAACGGCGCGAAACTATGCTCTCAAACCATGCCCTTAAAGTATGCTCTTAAATGTCACTATTAACGGGATTGAGTGTTTTATCTCTTAGTCACATCAATGCATTACGGTTGAACTGGCTTTTTCGATGAAGTCTTGGATGTAATCATCTCTTTGTCCCTCGCGTACACCCAAATGGATCGATTTATGAATGCCTGTTTTGCCCATGCGAAGAATATGTAGGTTTAAACGCTGTTGATATTCCAAAGCCAGCCATTTGGGGAGTGCCGCGATCCCGCGCTCAGCGGCAACCATTTGCAGCATGATATCGGTTGTTTCTATGGTTTTGTGTTTGCGCGGTGCACAGTGCGCCGGCGCCAAAAACTGGGTAAAGACATCTAAACGCGATTGATCAACAGGGTAGGTAATCAGCACTTCCTGTGTTACTTGCTCAGGATCAACATGGTCAAACGCCGCGAGTGCACTTCGTCCGCTCACCACCAGCACCTGTTCGTAATCAAACACGGATACGTATTCTATGCCTGGTTTAAGTAAGGGATCGGGCGTGACGAGCACATCAATCTCATGGCCAAACAATGCGCCCAAACCACCGAATTGGAACTTTTGTTTGACGTCAACATCCACATCCGGCCATTGATGTAAGAAAGGCTCAACCACCTTAAGCAACCACTGATAACAAGGGTGACACTCCATGCCGATGCGCAATGTACCGCGCTGGCCTTGAGCAAATTGTTTAAGCTGCTGTTCAGCGTGCTCGAACTGAGGAAGCATACGCTCAGACAGCGTAAGCAAGTACTCACCCGCTCGCGTGAAATGAAGCTGCCGTCCGGATTTTTGCCACAAGCTAATCCCGAGCTGGCTTTCTAGCTTTTTCATCGCATGGCTAATCGCGGACTGGGTGAGATAAAGCGTCTCTGCGGCTGCGGTAAGCGACCCTTGCTCTTTGATCGCTCGCAAAATATGAAGGTGGTGACGTTCTAACATGTCTATTCCATGACTAAAATTCATTGACTGATGAAATAATGCCATTTTAGTTCATAACGAGAAAGCCCTATGCTGAATTCAATCAAAAAGGAGGACGTATAGATGGCTAAAACTCATAATCTCGGCTTTCCACGTATCGGCGCCCAGCGCGAACTTAAATTTGCACTCGAGCGTTACTGGCGTGGCGAATCATCCCAACAAAACTTAACCGATCTTGCGAAAGATCTGCGCCGCAGTCACTGGCAACAACAAAGTGAACTCGACATCGCTCCCGTTGGCGACTTTTCATTTTATGACCATGTACTCGACACCAGCTTTTTAGTCGGCAATGTCCCTGACCGTGTGGCTGACCATCAAGATAACACCCTGGATAACTACTTCCGCGTCGCTCGTGGCCGCTCGGCAAACGATAGTACTTGCCAGTGCGTGCATGCCGGTGAAATGACCAAATGGTTCGATACCAATTATCACTACATCGTGCCAGAATTTACCGCGCAAACAACGTTTAGTCTTCATGCTGAAAATCTATTGACGCAAATAGAAGAAGCCAAAATAACCGGTATAAACACCAAGCCAGTTTTAGTCGGCCCCGTGACTTACCTTTGGCTGGGCAAAGAAAAAGATGCATCGAACAAACTGGATCTGCTCGATAAGCTCTTGCCCGTGTATCAAACACTGCTGAGCAAACTGGCAGAAAAAGGCATTGAGTGGGTCCAAATCGACGAACCGATCTTAGTCACGGAGCTCGCGCCTGAATGGCAGACGGCACTAAAAACCGCGTATCGTGCATTAAGCCAAACCAAGGTCAAGTTATTGCTGGCGAGCTACTTCGGCGAGCAAGCTGAAAATCGTCCATTGGCGCAATCGTTGCCCGTTGACGGCTGGCACTTGGATGCTATTCGTGGTCGAGGGGATGTGGATGCATACCGTGACACGCTTGGCGATCAACACGTTCTGTCTCTGGGTGTAATTAATGGTCGTAATGTTTGGAAAACTAACCTTGATGCCACGTTAGAATGGCTCGAACCGATTCATCAATCTCTGGGGGATCGCCTCTGGCTCGCGCCGTCTTGCTCTTTGCTTCATGTGCCGGTCGATTTGGCGAGCGAACAAAAGCTCGATCCTGAGGTAAAAAACTGGCTTGCCTTTGCGTATCAAAAGCTAGAGGAGCTGGATGTACTCGCGCGCGCCCTTAATCACGGCCGTCAAACCGTTCAGCCCGCGCTGGACAATAACCGTGAGGCAATAGAAAGCCGTCAGCAATCACCACGCGTACACAACCCTAAGGTGCAAGCCGCATTAGCAGCAATTACACCACAATTAGGGACACGGCAGCGTCCGTTTGCAGAGCGCATTCGCTTGCAACACGAGCAGCTCAACCTGCCACGCTTCCCGACCACCACCATAGGCTCATTTCCACAAACCAGTGCCATTCGCCAAACGCGCTTGCAATACAAGAAGGGCGACATTGATGCCGCCACTTATCAAGACATTATGCGCAAAGAGATCGCCCATGCGGTGGAAAAGCAAGAAGCGTTAGGGCTCGATGTGTTAGTGCATGGTGAGGCTGAGCGTAATGATATGGTGGAGTACTTTGGCGAACAGCTGGATGGGTATGTGTTCAGTCAGTTTGGCTGGGTGCAGTCGTATGGCTCTCGCTGCGTAAAACCGCCGATTTTGTTTGGTGATATTGAACGCCCTAAAGCAATGACAGTGGAATGGACCCAGTACGCGCAATCTCTGACGGATAAGCCGCTGAAAGGCATGCTTACCGGACCGGTCACTATTCTTAATTGGTCATTTGTGCGTGATGATCAGCCTCGATCACAGACCTGTAACCAACTGGCGCTGGCGATCCGCCAAGAAGTGCAGGATCTTGAGAAAGCTGGCACCCAAATCATTCAAATAGATGAAGCGGCGCTGCGTGAAGGTTTACCTTTGCGTCGCAGTGAGTGGCAAAATTACCTCGATTGGGCAATCAACGCGTTTAAAATTGCCGCCAACGGCGTGAGTGACGAGACGCAAATCCATACCCATATGTGTTATTCCGAGTTTAACGATATCATCGCATCCATCGCGGATATGGACGCCGACGTGATCACCATAGAGACCTCTCGCTCGGATATGGAACTGTTGGACGCATTTGATCACTTTGACTATCCCAATGACATTGGCCCTGGCGTGTATGACATTCACTCCCCCAATACGCCAAGCCAAGCGCAAATTGTTGGGTTAATGGAAAAAGCCGCCGCCCGTATTCCTGCAGAAAGATTGTGGGTGAACCCAGATTGCGGCCTAAAAACCCGCCAATGGGATGAGGTGATCCCGGCATTAGAAAACATGGTTGCAGCGGCGAAAGCGCTTCGTCAGTGACGCTGCATCAGTGATACTGCGTCAGTAGCGCGAAGATCAAAACATCGTCAAACAAAAAAACGTGCCACGGATTGCTCCGGTGGCGCGTTTTTTATATAAAGAAAAGGGAGCCTGAGCTCCCTTTTCTCCAGAATCTTAGCGACGGATGCCTAGACGCTTGATAACGTCCAAGTAACGGTCAACACTGTTCTTTTTCAGGTAGTCCAGCAGCTTACGACGACGTGAAACCATGCGTAGCAGGCCACGGCGGCTGTGGTGGTCACCTTTGTGCTCAGCGAAGTGCGATTGCAGATCGTTGATTGATGCGGTCAAAAGGGCGATTTGAACTTCCGGTGAACCCGTGTCGTTCTCGGTTTTGCCAAAATCAGCAACGATTTGTGCTTTTGCTTCTGCAGTCAGAGACATAATGCTCTCCTAATAAGAGTGTGTGATTATCATGCACCAGCCAATCTCTGATTCAGCCGGTGCCCGAAGGCGCGTATTCTACTGACTTTCGTCTAAGGTAGCAATCTATCCACGCCGCTTTTTCCGTTAAACACGCGCAAATGGCAGCGTGTTTTTTAGCCTGCTTCCGGCTGGCGACTGGCCACTAAACGACGTGGCGCCACCAAGCCATCGGCGTCAATTTCACCAACACCAATAAAGTGACGTTCCTCGCCCGCGGTTAAGCGAACAAAGCCACTGGTAGGTGCATTCGGCACCTGTACCGCTTGGCCTTGTAATGCATAGCTGGCCATTACCGGCAACAAGTTGATTTCTCGCAAGTCTTGTACCGCGGTATCAAGTGGGAGTAACAAAGGATCCAGCAACTGCTTAGGTTGGATCTCTTGTTCTCTGGCTTCATTCAACAAGCTTTCGAGCTGCTCTAATGTCACCATCTGGCGCGTCGGATAGCCAGAAACACCCGTGCGACGCAGTGCGGTGACGTGGGCACCACAGCCTAGCATTTCCCCAAGATCATCGACGATGGTTCGAATGTAAGTGCCTTTAGAACAATGGACTTCCATCTCAATCTCATCACCTTCAAAGCGCAACAATTCAATTTGATGAACATGAATCGTACGCGCTTCACGCGGTACTTCAATGCCTTGACGCGCATATTCATACAAAGGCTTACCTTGATATTTGAGCGCGGAGAACATCGATGGGATCTGCTGGGTTTCACCACGGAACTTAGCAATACAGCGCTCCAGCAATCCTAAATTGACTTTTACATCGCGGGTTTCTACCACTTCACCATCGGCGTCTGAGGTATTGGTGCGCTGACCCAACTTTGCCACCACCCGATAACGTTTGTCGGCATCCAGCAAAAACTGAGAGAACTTGGTCGCTTCACCTAGGCAAATTGGCAACATGCCCGTTGCAAGCGGATCCAAGGCTCCAGTGTGTCCTGCTTTCTCGGCAAAAAAGATACGTTTTACTTTCTGCAGAGCATCATTAGAGGTTATGCCCGTGGGTTTATCGAGTAGGATAATCCCATCAACGGGGCGACCTCGACGACGTTGACGACGCGCCATCTTTTATTCCTCACCTTTGTCATCATCATCACGGCGCTCATTATCACTGCGCACCGCTTTGCTCACCAGGTTCGAGATACGAATACCTTCAGTCAGCGACTCATCAAATACAAAAGTCAGTTCCGGCGTGATACGTAAACGAATTGCCTTACCGACCAATGAGCGAATGTATCCGCTCGCTTCATTGAGTGCCTTTAGGCTCTCGGTTGGTGCTTGTTCGTCAACGGTTAAAAAGGTGACGAAGACTTTGGCGTAAGCAAGGTCACGCGAGATTTGGACGTCAGAGACGGTCACCATACCGATACGTGGATCTTTCACTTCACGCTGCAGAATCAGTGCAATTTCTTTTTGCAACTGATGGGCGACGCGGTCCGTCCGGCTAAAATCTTTACCCATTTTCTTTTCTCTCAACAAAATGGGGGTAAGCGCATGCGCCTCCCCCCACGGTGTATCCAAACGACCTGGCTGTTTTTAAACGCTTAATTAGTCAATTGAGCGCTGAATTTCAACCGTTTCAAAGACTTCGATTTGGTCACCAACGCGAACATCATTGTAGTTCTTCACGCCAATACCACACTCGTAGCCTTTCTTCACTTCGTTCACATCATCTTTAAAGCGACGCAGTGATTCCAGCTCCCCTTCGTAGATAACCACGTTATCACGCAGAACACGAATTGGGTTGTTACGCTTAATCAAGCCTTCAGACACCTGACACCCGGCAATTGCGCCTAGTTTTGGTGACTTAAAGACATCGCGAACTTCTGCCAAACCAATGATTTCTTGTTTGAACTCAGGCGCAAGCATACCGCTCATCGCTTGTTTCACTTCATCAATCATGGTGTAGATAACAGAATAGTAGCGAAGATCTAAGCTTTCATTCTCGATAGTCTTACGTGCGGTCGCATCGGCACGCACGTTAAAGCCACAAATGATCGCGTTCGATGCCGCTGCCAGTACCGCGTCGGTTTCAGTAATACCGCCCACGCCGGAACCAACAATCTTCACTTTGACTTCGTCAGTTGACAGTTTAACCAGTGAATCGGCAATTGCCTCAATCGAACCTTGTACATCGGCTTTCAGAACGATGTTGAGCTCAGAGACTTCACCTTCTTCCATGTTCGAGAACATGTTTTCCAGTTTGGCTTTTTGCTGACGCGCCAGTTTCACATCACGGAATTTACCTTGACGATAAAGTGCCACTTCACGGGCTTTCTTCTCGTCACGTACAACCGTAGCTTCATCACCGGCGGCAGGGACACCTGACAGACCTAAGATCTCAACCGGAATGGATGGACCAGCATGTTCGATGTCTTGACCGTTCTCATCACGCATCGCACGAACACGACCGTATTCAAGGCCACAAAGTACAATATCGCCTTTATTCAAGGTACCTTCTTGAACCAAGACAGTCGCAACAGGACCACGGCCTTTATCCAGACGAGATTCAACCACAACGCCACGCGCCATGCCTTTCTCAACCGCTTTCAGCTCAAGGACTTCTGATTGCAACAAGATGGACTCGAGCAAGGTATCAATGTTTTCACCCTGTTTAGCAGAGACGTGAACAAAGATGTTCTCACCGCCCCACTCTTCTGGGATAACATCATACTGCGCGAGCTCATTCTTGACGCTGTCAGGGTTAGCACCTTCTTTATCCATCTTGTTGACGGCAACAATCAAAGGTACACCCGCGGCTTTGGCGTGTTGAATCGCTTCTTTGGTTTGTGGCATCACACCATCATCGGCCGCAACCACCAACACAACGATATCCGTCGCACCCGCACCACGTGCACGCATCGCGGTAAACGCTGCGTGTCCTGGCGTATCCAGGAAGGTGATCATGCCGTTATCAGTTTGTACATGGTACGCACCGATATGCTGAGTAATACCGCCAGCTTCACCCGTTGCAACGTGTGCTTTACGGATGTAGTCGAGCAAGGATGTCTTACCGTGGTCAACGTGACCCATGATAGTAACAACCGGTGCACGCGGTGCCATAGGTGCATCGTTATCACGATCAGAGAGTACGGCCTCTTCCAGCTCATTCTCTCTGCGCAGGATAACTTTGTGACCCATTTCTTCCGCGACAAGCTGTGCGGTTTCTTGGTCAATCACCTGGTTAATGGTCGCCATTGCACCCATTTTCATCATGGTTTTAATGACTTCTGCACCTTTCACCGCCATTTTATTCGCGAGCTCAGCAACCGTAATGGTTTCACCGATCTCGACTTCGCGGTTTACTTTCTGGGCAGGTTTTTTAAAGCCATGCTGCATCGAAGACGGCTTAGCCATACGGCCTTTGCCTTTACCACCTTTGCCACGACGGCCTCGGGGGTTTTTGTCTTCTGTTGCAGTGGCTTTTTTCTTTTTCTTACGACGCGGCGCGGCCGTTTCTTCGCGGCGATCCGCTTCGTCTTCCGCTTCGCGGGCATATTCGGAGGTAACCGTATGGTGGTCAGCCGCCTCCATGGTACTTAGCGCTTTGTCTTGATCTGACCAGCGCTCTTGATTTGCTTCTGCCATTTTGCGTGCCTCTTCTAACTGCCGCTGACTTTCTTCTTCAGCTTTACGCTTGGCTTCCTCTTCCTGGCGACGCTTAAGTTCATCAGCTTCTTTCTTCGCTTGCGCATCAGCAGCACGAGTGGCAGCAGTATCCGCTGCGTCGTCTTCAGGCTGCTCAGATTTTGGTTGCGCTTGCGGCTTGGCTTCACGCTTAGCTTTTTCTTCAGCTTCGCGTTTGGCTTTCTCTTGTGCTTCACGCTTGGCTTTTTCTTCGGCCTCACGTTTCGCTTTCTCTTCTGCTTCGCGTTTTGCTTGCTCTTCCGCTTCTAGACGCGCTTTTTCTTCGGCTTCGCGTTGGGCTTGCTCTTCCGCTTCTTGCGCTGACTTTTGGTCTTCAAGCTCGCTACGCTTCACATAAGTGCGCTTTTTACGCACTTCGACTTGGACATCTTTGTTTTTTCCGCCAGCCCCTGACACGCTCAGTGTGCTACGTTTCTTGCGCTGAAGCGTCAGACGCGTCGGAGCATTGCCGTTGTCACCATGCTCACGCTTTAAATGCGTCAACAAAGCTTGTTTTTCATCTTGGCTTACCTGATCGTCCGCCGATTTTTGCATACCAGCTTCTTTAAACTGCTTCAGCAGACGATCAACCGGCGTATCAATTTCCTTCGCCAGTGTATGTACTGTAACCTCTGACATTCTGCTCCTCCTTTGCCGTCTTTACGCTTCGTCGCTGAACCAGCAGATATTACGCGCTGCCATAATAAGCTCGCCTGCACTGGTTTCGTCCAATCCATCAATATCTAACAGATCGTCAGTGCCTTGATCAGCAAGATCTTCCAGCGTCTTCACGCCTTTCGCGGCCAGTTTAAAGGCCATCTCACGAGAAAGGCTGTCTAATGCCAGCAGATCTTCGGCAGGTTCAGCGTCTCCCAGCGATTCTTCTTGTGCGAGCGCGATGGTGGTCAACGCTTCTTTCGCACGTGCGCGCAAAATGTCGACAGTATCTTCGTCTAAGCCGTCAATTTCGAGCATTTCGCTGGTTGGCACATAGGCCACTTCTTCAAGGGTGGTGAAACCTTCTTCCACCAAGGTTTGTGCAAAGTCTTCGTCAATATCGAGATATTTAACAAACAGCTCTAACGAAGCTTGTGCTTCTTCTTGGTGTTTTTTCTGGAGGTCTTCAACCGTCATCACGTTCAGTTCCCAACCGGTCAGTTGAGAGGCCAAACGCACGTTTTGTCCGTTACGCCCAATCGCTTGCGCCAGGTTATCAGCCTCGACGGCAATATCCATGGAGTGGGTATCTTCATCGACGATGATAGAGGCGACGTCTGCAGGCGCCATGGCATTGATCACAAATTGGGCAGGATTATCGTCCCAAAGCACGATATCAATACGCTCGCCACCCAGTTCAGTTGATACCGCTTGTACACGTGCACCACGCATCCCCACACACGCACCGACGGGATCGATACGTTTGTCGTTGGTTTTCACGGCAATTTTAGCGCGTGAAGCAGGATCGCGGGCAGCGCCCATCAGCTCAATCATCTCTTCGCCAATTTCTGGCACTTCGATGCGGAATAGCTCACTGAGCATTTCTGGCTTGGAGCGCGTCATGAACAATTGGAAGCCTCGCGCTTCAGGACGCACAGCATACAACAGACCACGTACTCGGTCGCCAGGACGGAAGTTTTCACGAGGGAGTTGATCATCACGTTGAATAACCGCTTCCGCGTTGTTTCCTAAGTCGACAATGATAACATCGCGATTGACTTTTTTGACCACACCGGTGACAAGCTCACCTTCGTTATCCATGAACTGCTCAACCACTTGTGCACGCTCAGCTTCACGCACTTTTTGTACGATCACTTGCTTAGCGGTTTGGGTGGTAATGCGGTCGAAAACAACCGATTCAATTTGATCTTCTACAAACCCGCCTAGTTCGAGGGTTTCATCATCATATTGGGCCGCTTCCAACGTGATTTCACGCGTTGGCTGGGTGACTTCATCGACGACAAGCCAACGACGGAAGGTGTCGAATTCACCGGATTTGCGATCAATGGCGACACGCACATCGATTTCGGCCTCGTACTTCTTTTTGGTTGCCGTTGCCAGCGCGGTTTCCAGTGCTTCGAAAATACGCTCTCGTGGAACGGCTTTTTCGTTTGAGACCGCTTCGACAACAGCCAAGATTTCTTTATTCATCTACTAATGCCTCATTTACTCTTAAAATGAAGGAACCAGGTTTGCTTTGGCGATGTTACTCAAGGCAAACGCCTCATCTTGGCCGTCCACGCGAACCGTGATGGTATCGCCATCGACAGAAAGGATTTCGCCTTTCCACTTACGGCGGTTTTGCATAGCCATTTTCAGCACGATGTTCACTTCATGCCCGATGAATTGCTGATAGTGATCAGCGGTGAACAGTGGACGATCAACACCTGGAGATGACACCTCTAGGTTGTACGCCACTGTGATTGGGTCTTCCACATCCATTACCGCGCTCACTTGACGGCTCACATCGGCACAATCGTCCACCGTGATACCATTTTCATGGTCAATAAAGATACGCAGTGTTGAATGCTGGCCAGCTCGAACAAATTCAAGCCCAACCAACTCATAATCCAACGCCTCAACAGGCGCGGTTAAAAGTTCAGCCAGTTGTTTCTCTAATCCTGTCATTCCAAACCCCAGAAATAAAAAAAGGGCTTAAAAGCCCAGTTACTATCCGAATGGTCTTCTTCAGATAACAAAAAACCCCGAAAATCGGGGTTTAATGTAACTGGACCCTGATGCTATGCCATCAACATAAGTCGTTAGCATAGCCGTTATTGCTGGTGTCGGAATCATCGCAACAATAACGAGAGAGTAACTCTCTACACAAAGGCTTATTGGTCCGCTTCGTGCTGCCCCGAGGGCAAAAAGGCTAGCACGTGGCTAGCCCGGTCAGCGTGGCTTTGACAACAAACGCTGACGCGTTATTCAGTTTAGCCGTTATTTAAACAACAAACTTAAAATTGGTTGCGGGAGACGGATTTGAACCGCCGACCTTCGGGTTATGAGCCCGACGAGCTACCAAACTGCTCCATCCCGCGTCCGATTCGCGATAATTATATCGCTTTTTACAACAAAGGTGCAAGTGATTGCCCTTTGTGAACTTGGTGCCGAGAGCGGGACTTGAACCCGCACGCCTATAAAGGCACTACCCCCTCAAGATAGCGTGTCTACCAATTCCACCACCTCGGCTCAATTCTTACTGAGGGATCTCACTGTTATCAACAGGGATTTCATCCTCTTTTGGCGCAGCTTGCTGTTGTGTAGCAGGCTCGCTTAAATCTTCAAAACCGCTTTTTGCTTTAGGGTCATGCGCTGTCAAGTTACCGAGCACAAGACTCAGTGCGAAGAACGCGATTGCAAAACCGGTTGTCATTCGGGTTAAAAAGTTTCCAGAGCCGCCAGAGCCAAACACAGTGTTTGATGCCCCAGCCCCGAATGAGGCTCCCATATCTGCGCCTTTACCTTGCTGAACCAGAACCAGGCCAATTACACCGATTGCGGCCAACAGATAAATCACAAGTAGAATTTCGTACATGGTTCCACCTATGCTCCAGGTTGTTGAGCCGGCAGTGTTACTTCTCAGCCAGCGCAGCCCCCTTTGTTGGGAGCGGGTGAATACTAGCGAAAGCGCGGTGATGAAACAAGAGAAATTTACAAAAAACCTTGATTTCGACGTCGTTTGCGCAATCTATGACCACCCGCCCGTTATTATTAACAGTTCGCCTTCACCGCCTCTGCAATTTCGAGTGCGTAGGCGTTCACGTTATCAGCATCCGGTCCTTCGACCATCACCCGAATCAAAGGCTCAGTGCCTGATTTGCGCAGCAACACGCGCCCCTGCTCACCCAGTTTATTTTCCACTGCGGCTTTGGCAGCCAGTACGGGCTCACTTTGGAGTGGGTCGACACTGCCACTAAAGCGCACGTTTTCTAGTACTTGTGGCAATAACGTCATGCCATCGCTTAACGCTTTTAAATCCATTCCCGTGGCGGCAACACTAGCCAGTACCTGCAATGCCGCCACAATGCCGTCTCCGGTGGTGACTTTATCCAAGACAATCACATGGCCTGAATTTTCCGCACCAATTCGCCAGCCTTTTTCTTGGAGTAGCTCCATCACATAGCGATCACCCACTTTGGCACGTGCGAATGGGATCCCGAGCGATTGTAATGCCAACTCCATGCCCATGTTGGTCATCAAAGTGCCAACCACGCCGCCTTTCAGCTCACCACGGCGTAAACTTTCGCGCGCGATGATGTAGGCAATTTGGTCGCCATCAATTTTATTGCCAAGGTGATCAACCATGATCACACGATCACCGTCACCATCAAAGGCTACCCCAAGGTCTGCTTTTTCTTCCAACACGCGTTGCTGCAGCGCGCGTACATCGGTAGCTCCCACTTCATCATTGATATTGGTCCCGTTTGGCGCACAGCCAATGGTCAGCACGTCTGCCCCTAATTCACGAAAAACAGAGGGGGCAATGTGATACGTCGCACCATGGGCGCAATCAAGGATAATTTTTAAGCCACTCAGGCTTAACGCACTGGGGAAGGTGCCTTTACAGAATTCGATGTAACGTCCGGCCGCATCGTTGATGCGGCTTGCTTTGCCCAATTCGGCAGATTCGACACAAGTAAGTGTTTTTTCGAGTTCCGCTTCAATCGCAAGCTCAACATCATCGGGAAGTTTGGTGCCCTCGGAGGAGAAGAATTTAATGCCGTTGTCGTAATGCGGGTTATGTGAGGCAGAAATAACGATCCCTGCTTCAGCGCGAAACGTTTGAGTCAGATACGCAATCGCCGGCGTTGGCATAGGGCCAGTGAAAGCGGCTTCTAAGCCTGCTGCGGATAAGCCTGATTCGAGTGCAGACTCAAGCATGTAGCCCGATATTCGAGTATCTTTACCAATCAGCACTTTGCGGGTACCTTGTTGCGACAAGACGCGCCCGGCGGCCCAACCTAGTTTGAGCATAAACTCTGGGGTGATCGGAAATTCGCCCACCTTACCGCGCACACCATCTGTGCCAAAGTATTTACGTTCTGCCATTGTTTTTATTCTCCTGGTGCTTCATTTTCTTGCATCGTCAACGCCACGACCTTGAGCGCATCGGCCGTCTCTTTAACATCGTGAACACGGATAATCTGTGCGCCTTTCACTGCCGCTAACGTGGCACAAGCGATGCTGCCACCTAGCACGTCGTGAGGTGTTTTATCTAGCGCTTTGTAAATCATAGATTTGCGCGACATCCCCGCCAAGATCGGCAGACCAAAGTGATGGAAATGATCTAATTGTGCGAGCAACTGATAGTTGTGTGCCAAGGTTTTACCAAACCCATAGCCCGGATCCAAAATGATATTTTGCCTGATAACACCAGCATCCAGGCAAGCATCTATTCGCTGGTTTAGAAATTGTATTACGTCTTGGATAACATCCGTGTAGTCGGGTGCCGCTTGCATGGTTCTAGGCTGACCCTGCATGTGCATGATGCACACGGGTACCTGGAGATCGGCAGCGGCAGTCAATGCGCCAGGCTCTCTGAGCGCGCGAACATCATTGATCAGGTTCGCGCCAGCTTCGACAGCGGCGCGCATGACCGCAGCTTTGCTGGTATCAATCGAGATCCAGCAATCCGATCGCTCGCGGATAGCTTTTATCACTGGTACAACACGATTAATTTCGTCTTGCTCTGCCACATCAGCGGCACCAGGACGGGTCGACTCGCCCCCAATATCGATAATCGTCGCGCCATCAGCCAGCATCTGTCGTGCCCGCTCAACGGCTTTGCTTTGTTGTTGAAACAATCCGCCATCAGAAAAGGAATCCGGCGTGACATTGAGGATCCCCATAACGACGGGGCTATCAAGAGACAGGGTTTTATTCTGGTGTGTTATTTCCATGCGTTTACTTCCAAGCACGATCAAAAAAACCCCGACGTATCGGGGTTTGTACTACTGTTGGTTTACGCTTCAGATTGGTTTTCTGAATCTAACGGCTTTTGTTTTTTATCATCTGATTGTTCATCAGATGCTTTCGTCGCTGATTCATCCGGTTTTTTGGGCGTGTCATCCGATGAAGACCCCCCGTCACCGCCTTCCCAACCTGCAGGCTCGCGAACATCACGACGGGCCATCAAGTCATCGATTTGTGCCGCATCGATGGTCTCGTATTTCATCAACGCATCTTTCATCGAATGCATGATATCGAGATTGTCTGCCAAGATTTGTTTTGCACGGTCGTAGTTACTGTCAATGATTTGACGGATTTCTCCATCAATCAAGCGCGCCGTTTCGTCCGAAATATGCTTGGTCTGTGCCATTGAACGGCCAAGGAAAACTTCGCCTTCCTCTTCCGCATAGAGCAATGGACCTAGTTTCTCTGAAAAGCCCCATTGCGTGACCATTTTGCGAGCAATTTCTGTTGCACGTTCAATGTCATTGGATGCCCCGGTCGAGACTTTGTCTTTTCCGTAAATCAGCTCTTCGGCTAAACGACCGCCATAAAGGCTTGAGATCATCGAGTTCAGGTGCTGACGCGACATGCTGATGCGGTCCTGCTCAGGCAGGTACATGGTCACACCCAATGCGCGTCCACGTGGGATGATCGAGACTTTGTAGACAGGATCATGTTCCGGCACTAAACGTCCAACAATGGCATGGCCTGCTTCGTGATAGGCAGTCGACTCTTTGATTTCTTCTGACATCACCATCGAACGGCGCTCTGCACCCATCATGATTTTGTCTTTAGCCAGTTCAAACTCGACCATGGAGACCACACGCTTGTTACCGCGAGCCGAGAACAATGCTGCCTCGTTGACCAAGTTAGCTAAATCGGCCCCTGAGAACCCTGGGGTACCACGTGCAATAAGCGATGCATCGACATCATTGCCGAGGGGGACTTTGCGCATGTGCACTTTTAGAATATGCTCACGGCCGCGGACATCAGGCAAGCTCACCACGACTTGGCGGTCAAAACGCCCCGGACGTAATAACGCAGGATCCAAGACATCAGGACGGTTCGTCGCGGCGATAACAATCACCCCTTCGTTCCCTTCAAAGCCGTCCATTTCGACCAGCATTTGGTTAAGGGTTTGTTCACGCTCATCGTGACCGCCGCCTAAGCCAGCGCCACGTTGACGACCCACTGCATCGATCTCATCGATAAAGATAATACACGGTGCCGCTTTCTTGGCTTGCTCAAACATATCACGGACACGTGATGCACCAACACCCACGAACATTTCGACGAAGTCAGAGCCGGAAATGGTGAAGAAAGGCACTTTCGCTTCGCCTGCAATGGCCTTCGCCAGCAAGGTTTTACCCGTACCCGGAGGCCCTACCATCAATACACCGGTTGGAATTTTACCGCCCAGTTTTTGGAATCGGCTTGGATCACGCAGGTAATCCACCAGCTCTTTGACGTCTTCTTTTGCTTCGTCACAACCAGCGACATCGGTGAACGATGTTTTGACCTGCTCTTCGCTCATCATTTTGGCTTTTGATTTGCCAAATGACATAGCGCCTTTGCCGCCCCCGCCTTGCATCTGACGCATGAAGAATATCCATACCCCGATAAGCAACAGCATAGGGAACCACGAGATGAAGATAGACGCCAACATGCTTGGCTCTTCTGGTGGTGTCCCTTTGACACTGACATTTTTGTTAAGCAAGTCATCTAACAACTTTGGATCGTTCATAACAGGCATGTAGGTGACATAATTCGAGCCGTCACGTCGGGTGACACTCAGCTCGCGATCGTCAAATTTTACTTCCTGTATTTGATCGTTGCCGATTTCGCGTACGAAAGAGGTATAGTCGACTTGACGACCGGCGTTGTCACCTGGTCCAAAACTTTGGAACACAGACATTAAGACAACGGCGATAACCAGCCACAGAATCAAGTTTTTTGCCATGTCACTCAAGGTGTTAGCCTCGCATAACTGAGATAGATAAATGTAAGGGTACTACAGTTTATAACCTGTAGCCACAATGTAGACCTCTCGCGACCGTGCGCGGGATGAGTCGGGTTTACGAATTTTGACCGCTGTAAACATTTTACGGACTTCGGCCAGATAATGATCAAAGCCTTCTCCTTGAAATACTTTTACCACGAAGCAGCCTTTGGGGCCTAACACTTCCCGGCACATATCCAACGCCAGCTCCACCAAATACATCGCACGCGGTTGGTCTGCCGCCTGGTTGCCACTCATGTTCGGCGCCATGTCAGACATCACCACGTCAACCATGTCAGGTTGTATACGATCAAGAAGGGCATCAAGAACGGTTTGTTCACGAAAATCACCTTGGAGAAAGCTGACGCCTGGCATCGAATCCATCGGTAAGATGTCGCACGCGATCACTTGGCCTTCATCGCCGACTTGCGTCGCCGCATACTGCGACCATCCGCCAGGCGCGGCCCCTAAATCGACCACTGTCATACCGGGCTTTAAGATGCGATCTTTTTGCTGGATTTCTTCCAGTTTAAAGATAGCGCGTGAGCGATAACCTTTTTTTTGCGCTTCGTGCACATACTTATCGTCAAAGTGTTCTTTCAACCAACGTCCTGAGCTAGCTGAATGCTTTTTGTTCGCCATGTTGTTCCTAACCAAACCCTATTGTTGGCAACGCATTATCATAAAATTCAATCGATTGCGCACTGAATGTTATTATTAAAGGTAGCTCAAAAGCGGCTATCTAGATAATTCGGTTGCCATGGAGCGTCTTTATACTGTTTCAGTTTGTGATGAGATGGCGTTAGAATGGCATGTTTTCAACCCCTAGCAAATAGAAATCGAGCCAACATGAAACTCAGCACCAAACAAAAACAGTATCTCAAAGGACTGGCTCACCAGCTTAAGCCTGTAGTCTTAATGGGCGCCAATGGCTTAACCGAAGCCGTGGTCGCTGAAATTGAGCTTGCGCTTGACCACCATGAATTGATCAAAGTGAAAGTCGCATCAGAAGACCGCGAGACCAAAAACCTGATTGTCGACGCTATCATTCGTGAAACTGGCGCCGAAAAAGTGCAGGTTATCGGCAAAACACTGGTGATTTACCGTCAAAGCGAAGAGCGTAAAATCACATTACCACGCAAATAGTTTGGGTGGCCTTAGTGGTTTGCCGCACTTGCGCTGAAGCATAACAAAAAAGGCCGCGTCGCGGCCTTTTTACTGTTGAAAACTCAGCGAAAAGTTACATCTCGTAACACTTTACTTAGACGTAATCGACGCTGCCAATCTCAAATTCTTTCACACCACCCGGTGTGGTGATGCTCACTTCTTCGCCTTCTTCTTTACCAATTAAGCCTCGGGCAATCGGTGAGTTCACTGAAATAAGGTTGGCTTTAATGTCCGCCTCATCATCACCCACGATACGATAGGTCAGTTCTTCGTCGGTATTGATGTCAATCACAGTCACGGTAGCACCAAAAATCACTTTGCCATTATTCGGCATTTTGGTGACATCAATCACTTGAGCGACCGATAGTTTGTATTCAATATCGCGGATTTGCGCTTCACAAATCCCCTGCTCTTCTCGCGCAGCATGATATTCCGCGTTTTCTTTTAAATCACCCAGCTCACGCGCCTCTGCAATGGCGTTAGAGATCTCTGGGCGACGTTTGGTCAACTTGTCCAGCTCTTCTCGTAGCAGCTGCTCGCCGCGTACGGTCATTGGCACTTTATCCATAAATGACATTACCTCTTTCAATCCACAGCAAAGGGATTTTGGCAAAACAAAGCCACGCCCAAACAAAAATTTGGGCGCGGCGGAATTCAACGCTTTTTTTCGATTGTAAACAAGAATTGGCGCAAAATCATCTCTGATCCGGCAATAGCGTGACCGACCAGCCGGTGATTGTCCAGCAGATGAGGTGTATCAGGCCATGCGTGCGGCTTGTCTTCAAGGCTGGACAGGGTAGGATAAACACGATGCAATAACACAAAGGCTCTCACTCATGATTCGCGCTCTTTTTCGCTGCCTAGCACCGATACGTTGCCTAGCGGTTATTTTCTGCCTCGCACTTAGCGTATTATTCACGACATCACTAGCTTATGCATCGAATCAGCTGACGATTGAACAGCTGACCCCTTTATTGCCCAAAGGCAGTCAGGCCGCCTTGTGGGTCAGCGATCCCCAACACACACAACCGCAGCTTAGTCAGCAAGTGGATGCATTGCTTCCCCCTGCGAGTACACAAAAGCTACTCACCGGGCTCGCCGCTCGCCTTTATTTACCGAGTACCTTCCGTTTTTCGACACGGCTGGTACAAGCTGGCGATGACATCGCGCTTATTTTTAATGGCGATCCCT
Organism: Salinivibrio costicola subsp. alcaliphilus; assembly: GCF_001996185.1. Taxonomy (NCBI): domain Bacteria; kingdom Pseudomonadati; phylum Pseudomonadota; class Gammaproteobacteria; order Vibrionales; family Vibrionaceae; genus Salinivibrio; species Salinivibrio costicola. Next base: position 63,882 of record NZ_MUFR01000014.1, on the reverse strand, counting down.
TATTAACTCGCAAAGATATTCGTCAGCTACTTAGTCAACTGCCTCGTCGAGGGCTGGATAATATCAATCATCTTTACCTGGACGGCCAAGCCTTCGCCGGTCGCTCTCGCGCCCCCGGATGGCCTTGGGATATTCTCGCCGTCTGTTACAGCGCTCCCTCAACCGCAATAACACTGGATCATAATTGTGTGCAGGGGGCAATATACAGCCAGCCCGATCAAGTACAAACACGCGTTCATGTTCCTCGTCATCAGCCAATTTCAGTGACTAGCGACGCCCTTACGGTGACAGAAGAACAGCAAACAGCGCGTCACTGCGGGCTTGATTTAACCGCCACCGCGGATAATCAGTATCACTTTTCTGGCTGTCTTGCCCACCGGGACAGGCCGCTGCCATTAAATTTTGCGGTTCAAACCCCTTCCGCCTATGTGAAAGCCATTGTTGCCGATGAGCTCGCACGATTGAATGTGCACCTCAATGGTCAAATTCTGGTCGCACCGGCTCCTAGCCAACATCGTGAACTTGCCCGCCATCACTCTGTCCCGTTACCATCACTGCTGACCACCATGTTGAGAGACTCAGACAACTTGATTGCGGATAATCTTTTGAAAGCGCTCGGGCGGCGCTATTTTCAGCAGCCGGGATCTTACCGCAATGGCGTCGCGGCAGCTAAAGCCATCTTGCAAAAGACAGGGATCGATCTATCCCGCGCGATCTTAGTGGACGGATCTGGTTTATCCCGAAACAACCGTTTAAGCGCGCGCCAGTTGGCCAGTGTTCTTCACTATATCTCGACGCACCCTGAGCTGGGACTGATTGATATGCTCCCCACGGCAGGCATGGATGGCACACTTAAGTATCGGCAAAGTGTCCGACACGCACCGATTAAAGGGCGATTAAAAGCCAAGAGCGGCTCGCTTTATGGCAGTTATAACTTGGCCGGTTTACTAGAGGATGACACCGGGCAGGCGCATATTGTGGTGCAGTTGGTCAGTCATTATCATCCGGATGAAGACGCGTTACCTGACAATGTCCCCGCACCGATCACCCAATTTGAACGTGAGTTTTATCACGCATTGATCCGTGGCCAGCTCGTACCTGCTTTCGCTCGCGCTCAGCCATAAACGCGCGATAAGAAAGACCCGCCAAAAAGGCGGGTCTGATGGCTGCTTATTGACGTCTCATCGGGGTTAAGACTTGGTCAGTACTCGTGCGTGCAGCGATTGCACCGGATTCACTTTGGTGGTATCGGCCGCCGTTAACGCCATGCACGTGGCGAAGGCCGCATTCAGTGTGGTGGTATAATTGACCTTGGCGGCCAGCGCACCACGACGTAAGACTTTTGAATCTTCAATCGCTTGGCGCCCCTCGGTGGTATTGACAATATAGCTATACTCACCGTTTTTGATGCGGTCAAGAATGTGCGGACGTCCTTCGTGCACTTTGTTGACAAGGCGCGGATTGATCCCCGCTTCTCCCAGAATAACGGCAGTGCCGTGGGTGGCATCAAGCTCAAAGCCAAGTTTCAGCAGCTTCGCGGCCAGATCGACCACGCGCTGCTTATCGTTATTGCGAACCGACAACAAAGCTCGCCCGCTTTCGCTATAGGCTTTGCCACAGGCTAAGTCCGCTTTAGCAAACGCTTCAGCAAAGGTATCGCCCACACCCATCACTTCACCGGTTGAGCGCATTTCTGGCCCAAGTAAAGGATCCACGCCTGGGAACTTATTAAACGGGAGTACCACCTCTTTCACGGAATAGTAAGGTGGAATCACTTCGTTCACGAACCCTTGCTCGGCAAGTGATTGTCCTGCCATGACGCGAGCAGCAATTTTCGCCAGCGGCACCCCTGTCGCTTTAGACACAAATGGAACCGTTCGTGCAGCCCGCGGATTTACTTCAATCAGATAAATTTCATCATCTTTCACCGCAAACTGGGTATTCACCAAGCCGCGTACACCAAGCTCTAAGGCTAATTTACGTACTTGTTCACGCATCCGATCTTGAACGTCATCGCTCAACGTATACGCTGGTAGTGAACACGCCGAATCGCCCGAGTGCACTCCCGCTTGCTCAATGTGCTCCATAATGCCACCAATGACAACGATGTCACCGTCACACACGGCATCAATATCTACTTCGGTCGCGTCATCAAGGAAGTGATCGAGCAAGACGGGAGATTCATGCGACACACTCACGGCCTCATTAAAGTAGCGACGCAAATCCGTTTCGTCATACACGATTTCCATCGCCCGCCCCCCAAGCACATAAGACGGACGCACCACTAGCGGGTAGCCAATCTCTTTCGCTTTTTCCACCGCCTGCTCTAATGCCGTCACGGTGGCGTTGGCAGGTTGTTTCAGCCCTAGGCGCTCTACCGCATCTTGGAAACGTTCACGGTCTTCCGCGCGGTCAATTGCATCAGGACTGGTACCAATGATCGGCACCCCAGCCGCTTCTAGCGCTCGAGCCAGTTTAAGTGGGGTTTGGCCACCATACTGAACAATTACCCCTTCAGGGTTTTCGACCCGAACAATCGCCAATACATCTTCCAAGGTCACCGGCTCAAAGTAGAGGCGATCGGAAGTATCATAGTCGGTAGAGACGGTTTCAGGGTTACAGTTCACCATGATGGTCTCATAGCCGTCTTCGCGCAGCGCTAACGAAGCATGGACGCAGCAATAATCAAATTCGATGCCCTGTCCGATACGGTTCGGCCCACCACCGATAACCATGATTTTCTTTTTATCGGTTGGTTGCGATTCACATTCATCATCATAGCTTGAGTACATGTACGCGGTATCAGAGGAAAACTCAGCTGCGCACGTATCAACGCGTTTGTAGACCGGATGGATGTTGAATTTATCCCGTAGTTTGCGCACTTCAATTTCAGACACCCCGAGAAGACTCGCCAAGCGCACATCGGAAAAACCTTTACGTTTTAATTGGCGTAGCGCGACCGCATTAAGACCAGCAAACCCATTATCTCGGACTTGTTGTTCATGTTTGACGATGTCTTCGATTTGCACCAAGAACCAGCGATCAATATTGGTGAGGTTGAAAACCCCATCGACCGACATGCCTGCACGGAAGGCATCCGCGACATACCAAATCCGCTCGGCGCCCGGCTCTTTCAGCTCATGGCGAATACGCGTCAATGCGGTATCGTCATCCAGGTTGACTATCTCATCAAAACCAGACGCGCCGGTTTCTAGACCGCGTAATGCTTTCTGTAACGATTCTTGTTGGTTACGGCCAATGGCCATCACCTCGCCCACGGATTTCATCTGGGTCGTCAGTCTATCATTGGCGCCAGCAAATTTTTCAAAATTAAAGCGTGGGATTTTCGTGACCACGTAATCAATGGTCGGCTCAAATGAAGCCGGTGTGGCGCCGCCGGTAATATCATTCATCAGCTCATCAAGGGTAAAGCCAACCGCTAATTTGGCCGCTACTTTGGCAATCGGGAAACCGGTTGCTTTTGATGCTAAGGCTGATGAACGGGAGACACGCGGGTTCATTTCAATGATCACCATGCGCCCATTATTAGGGTTGATCCCAAACTGAACGTTTGACCCACCGGTTTCGACACCGATTTCACGCAGCACAGCCACAGAGGCATTGCGCATCAGTTGGTATTCTTTATCGGTCAATGTTTGAGCGGGCGCGACGGTGATCGAATCACCAGTGTGGACACCCATCGCATCGACGTTTTCAATCGAGCAGACAATGATGCAGTTATCGTTTTTATCCCGCACCACTTCCATTTCGTACTCTTTCCAACCAATCAAGGATTCATCAATCAACAGCTCGTTGGTTGGCGACAAATCCAAGCCCCGCTCGCAAATGTCTTTAAATTCTTCTTGGTTGTAGGCAATACCGCCACCGGTGCCGCCCATGGTAAATGAAGGGCGGATAATACAAGGGAAACCCACTTCGTCGAGTACCTTGTGAGCCTCATCCATGCTGTGGGCAATGCCCGCACGCGGACACTCAAGGTTAATGCTGCGCATCGCTTCATCAAAACGGTGTCGGTCTTCCGCTTTATCAATGGCGTCGGCTGTTGCACCAATCATCTCTACGCCAAATTCCGCCAGTACACCGTGACGCTCGAGATCAAGTGCACAGTTTAATCCCGTTTGACCGCCCATGGTCGGTAACACCGCATCGGGGCGCTCTTTCTCAATAATATGTTTCACTACCTGCCACTGAATCGGCTCGATATAGGTCGCATCGGCCATTTCGGGATCAGTCATGATGGTCGCTGGGTTCGAGTTCACGAGAATAACCCGGTACCCCTCTTCGCGTAGCGCTTTACACGCTTGTGCCCCTGAGTAGTCAAATTCACAGGCTTGGCCGATGACAATCGGGCCTGCGCCCAGGATTAGAATGCTTTTTATGTCTGTGCGTTTTGGCATGCTCAACGACTCCGATTAGGCGCGATGTTGTTTGATAAGGTCGATAAAATGGTCAAAAAGAGGCGCCGCATCATGCGGTCCTGGACTTGCCTCTGGGTGGCCTTGGAAGCTAAAGGCGGGTTTTTCAATATGATGAATGCCTTGTAAGCTGCCATCGAACAAAGACACATGGGTCGCCCGCAATGTGTCTGGCAAGCTATCTTTATCAGCCGCAAAGCCATGGTTTTGGCTGGTGATCATCACCACGTCTCGGTCTAAATCTTTCACCGGGTGATTGGCACCATGATGGCCAAATTTCATTTTCACCGTCTTAGCACCGCTCGCCAGTGCTAAAATTTGGTGGCCCAAGCAAATACCAAATAAAGGCACGCCTTTCGCTAAGAAGGTTTGCGTCGCCGCAATCGCGTAGTCACACGGGGCTGGATCGCCAGGACCGTTGGATAGGAAAACTCCATCCGGATTCATCGCCAGCACCTCGTCTGCGGGTGTGGTGGCAGGCACCACCGTCAAACGACAGCCACGGTCAACCAGCATACGCAAAATGTTACGTTTAGCACCAAAGTCATACGCCACTACGTGATAAGGCAATTCACTATCAGGTAAAGCATCGGGTAAGCCTTGATGAAGTTGCCAAGAGCCTTGTGTCCAGCTATAGCTTTCCTGAGTGGTCACTTCTTTGGCGAGATCCATGCCCTTGAGGCCAGGAAAATCTTGCGCGTTAGCCAAAGCCAATGCTTCATCCACGCTGTCGCCAGCGACAATGCAACCATTTTGCGCCCCTTTTTCACGCAACAAACGGGTGAGCTTACGCGTATCAATGTCGGCAATGCCAACAATGTTGTGTTGCTTGAGGTAATCAGAAAGGGATTGTTGATTGCGGAAGTTGCTAGCTAAGAGAGGGAGATCACGAATCACGAGGCCTTGAGCGTGAACTTGGGAGGATTCTTCGTCTTCGGTATTGGTGCCGGTGTTGCCAATGTGGGGATAAGTAAGAGTGACTATTTGACGGGAATAAGAGGGGTCGGTGACAATTTCTTGATACCCCGTCATCGAGGTATTGAAAACCACTTCTCCCACCGCGGAGCCATCCGCGCCGATCGGGGTACCGTGGAACACTGTCCCATCTTCTAGGACTAAGAGCGCAAACTTGCTCAAGACAACCTCCAGTTTATATAAAAATGCACTTTTAACGACTAACGTTGCATTTACGTATTCCATCTAAGATCAAAACCCGCGTCAAGCTGAATTTTGACAAATTGCGCGCATTCTAGGGATGCATGGAGAAGCTGTCAATCAAACCCGCGTTTTTTTGTTTTCTTTATTCACCACTCAATAGCTTTCTTCATCTAAACCGCCATAAAACACAGCTTAAATCGACTTTACGGTACAAAAAACACCCAAATCACTGCCAGCATCATTACGTAAGACACAATATCTGTCTAAAAAAATAAAAGCTCATTAGCAAACGTTTACCTTTACTTTTAACAGCTGAGAAATACAGTCTCGTGCAAAAATAGCGATATGAGCCCAGTAAAAAATAGATAAAGCTGGAGGAGTAACACAAACAGAGAGGGCGTTTTACGTATAAGCAAAAAACATCGCGCCGAAGCGCGATGAATAGTTATTTTAAATCGAGGACATCTTGCATGGTATAAAAACCCGACGGGTGCTGATTGAGCCAAACCGCTGCACGGACCGCGCCTTTGGCAAAGGTATTACGGTTTGAGGCCTTGTGCGTGATCTCAACACGCTCACCGATATCGGCAAACATCGCAGTATGTTCGCCAATAATGTCACCGGCACGAAGGGTGGCAAAACCAATCTCGTCTTTGCTGCGCTCGCCCGTATTCCCTTCTCGCGCATAGACAGCCACATCGCTGAGGTTGTTACCCATTGCCCCTGCAATCGCTTCGCCCATACCTAGCGCTGTGCCTGAAGGGGCATCCACTTTATGGCGGTGGTGGGCTTCAACAATTTCAATATCGCATTCCTCCCCCATCACTTTGGCGGCTTGCTCGAGCAACTTAAACACTAGGTTCACCCCCACACTGTAGTTGGGCGCCATGACTAAGGCAGTTGACTCAGCGGCCTCATGAATGACTTGTTTTTGCGCCTCGTCAAACCCGGTGGTGCCAATGACTAATTGTTTACCTTGTTGTTGGCATAACGCCAAATGCGCCATCGTGGCCGATGGTGCGGTAAAGTCGATAATCACGTCGAAGTCATCACTGACATTAGCAAGGTCGTCCACCACGTTAACCCCTAAACGGCCAATTCCTGCCAACTCACCCGCATCTGTGCCTACTAGGCTAGATTCAGGGCGCTCACTCGCCGCGCCCAATGTTGCGCCCGAGTATTGTGCAACCGCTTGAATAAGGTTGCGGCCCATTCGTCCAGCCGCGCCTGCAATGGCAATACGTACCATGATTTTCCCCTTTGTCACTTTGCCAGCAAATTGGCTCCTTGATCGTAACTGACCACTCTAGCGCGTTCCCTGGCACTTGTATATTGGCGAAAAAAAGGGAAGCTTTCGCTTCCCTTTTTGGTCTGGATCATCACGGTTAAGTGACTTCACGAATTTGTAATTCCTTCGGCACTTCAAAGAACATGTTTTCTTCTCGTCCAGAGAGATTTTCAACCTCTGTGGCACCAAGCTGCTTGATGCGCTCGATAATATGATTCACCAGCTCTTCAGGCGCCGATGCCCCTGCCGTGATCCCAACGGTATGCTTGCCGTCTAACCAAGCGGGGGCAATGTCTTGTGCTGTATCGACCAAATACCCAGGCGTACCTAGCTTTTCAGAAAGCTCACGGAGGCGATTTGAATTTGAGCTATTTTTCGATCCAACGACAATCATCACATCACAGCTTTGCGCAAGATCGCGTACTGCATCTTGGCGGTTCTGTGTGGCATAACAAATATCATCTTTGCGCGGGCCTTGGATATTGGGAAATACCTGCCGCAAGGTATCAATCACATCTGCCGTTTCATCCACAGACAGTGTAGTTTGACTGACATAGTGTAGGTTATCTGGATCGTTGACCTTGAGGGTATAGACATCGTCTGGGGTTTCAACCAAATACATGCCACCCGTTTCGCTGGCGTATTGACCCATGGTGCCTTCCACTTCTGGGTGGCCCGCATGGCCTATCAGCACCACTTCCATGTTTTTGCGGCTTGCGCGCGCCACTTCCATATGGACCTTGGTCACCAATGGACAGGTGGCATCAAACACGGTCAATTGACGCGATTTCGCCTCGTTCCGCACCGCTTGTGATACACCGTGTGCAGAGAAGATCACAATACTGTCGTCAGGCACTTCGCTGATCTGCTCAACAAAAATCGCCCCACGCTGCTTTAACCCTTCCACGACGAAACGGTTGTGCACCACTTCATGACGCACATAAATCGGCGGTTGATAGATTTCTAACGCTCGTTCAACAATACTGATTGCACGATCGACGCCCGCACAAAAGCCACGGGGATTGGCAAGTAGGATCTTCATGACTACGCCTTATTGCACACTTATAATTTCAACGTCAAAAATGACGGTTTTACCCGCCAAAGGATGATTAAAGTCAACGGTGACTGAGTCGCCAGAGACCGCGGTAATAATCCCCGGAATTTCTTGCCCTTGAGGACCACTAAACGCAATGATCGCACCTTCTTCGGCGGGTGTTTCTCCTCCGAAATGGCGGCGATCCATATAATGAATATTATCAGGGTTTGGCTGCCCAAAGGCATCTTCAGGCGCTAAGGTAAAGCTACTCGAGGCGCCTTCTTTTAAGCCCAGTAAGCAGTTTTCAAAGTTTTCGGTCAGACTGCCGTCTCCCATCACCAATTTCGCAGGCTTCCCCGCATTATGGGTGGTATCGGCCACCGAGCCATCTTCAAGCTTGATGGTAAAATGCATAATCACTTCGCTAGCGGCGCTGATCGCTTTCATGATTCATCCTTTTTGAAAGTCGGAGTGTGCAGATAGATACGCATTATCCCTGCTTGGTCGATGACGCGTCCTGACGAAAACTTTCCAGAATTACCAACGCCGCCCCCAAACAAATCGCGGAATCCGCCAAGTTAAACGCCGGCCAATGCGACGTGCCAATGTAAAAATCTAAAAAGTCGATGACATAACCATGAACAAGCCGATCAAATAAATTACCCAATGCGCCGCCGATGATCATCGCATAGGCAATATTGATCAACCGTTGGCTTGCTGGGGTGGTCCGCATCCAATAAGCCAGTAATCCACTGACTCCTAGTGCAATCACGCTAAATAGCCAACGCTGCCAGCCTCCAGCATCACTCAAAAAACTAAAGGCTGCGCCATGGTTATGCACGTAGGTAAGATTAAAAAAAGGCAACAGTTCAATGCGGTTAGCAAACCCGTATTCCATGGTTTGCATCACCAGCCACTTACTACCAATATCGAGCGCAAACACCAGAGGCGCCAGCCAAAGCCAGCGCCATCCTGATTGCGAGAGGGAAAGAGTCTGCATCACGCAAATTGGCGAGTTTCGCCTTCTCCTGCAATGTTGGTCACACAACGGCCACAGATCTCTTCATGGCCAGCAATGGTGCCCACGTCGGCGACGTGATGCCAGCAGCGTTCGCACTTCGCCGCACTTGAAGCCGTCACCTCAACAGCAAGGCCTTCAACATCCGTTTTCGTCGCAGATATTGGGGCTTCACCGGCGACCACAGTTGCTTTTGACGTTAACAGCACAAAGCGAAGTTCATCGCCCATTAAGCGCAGTTTTTCGGCAAAATCGGCGGGCGCATACAGGGTCACTTCGGCTTCTAGTGAGCCACCAATGACTTTTTCGTTACGGGCCTGTTCAAGCGTTTTATTGACCGCATCGCGTACGTTTAACAATTTCGCCCAGAACGCCTGATTAAGGGCTGCACTGTCTTCTAGATCAAATAGGCCGTCATACCAGACATCGGTAAAGACAAACTTGCTACGCTCACCCGGCATTTCATTCCAAATTTCATCCGCCGTGAACGACATAATAGGAGCCATCCAACGGACCAAGGCTTCGACAATGTGGAACAGTGCCGTTTGGCAGCTTCGGTGCGCATGGCTGCCGGCTTTCGCGGTGTATTGGCGATCTTTAATAATATCGAGATAAAAAGAGCCCATCTCAATCGAGCAGAACTGCATCAAGCGTTGCGTGACTTGGTGGAAATTACAGGCTTCAAATGCTTCTGTAATTTCTTGCTGTGCCGCCAACGCACGTCCCACCGCCCAACGATCAACCGCGACCAAATCGTCTGGGGCAACCAAGTCGGTTTTAGGATCAAAGCCATGTAGGTTCGCCAGCAAGAAACGCGAGGTGTTGCGGATACGACGATACGCATCGGCGCTGCGTTTTAGGATTTCATCCGAAACGGTGATCTCACCCGTGTAATCGGTTGATGCCACCCACAAACGCAAAATATCGGCACCCAGCTTGTTCATCACGTCTTGCGGCGCGATGGTGTTCCCCAAAGATTTCGACATCTTGCGGCCTTTGCCGTCAACGGTGAAACCATGAGTCAGCACTTTTCGATACGGGGCCTTTTCTTTGATGGCGACCGAGGTCATTAACGATGATTGGAACCAACCACGGTGCTGATCCGACCCTTCGAGGTACATGTCAGCTTCTTGGCCGTTGAACTCGTCACGCTGGTTAACCACCGCATAGTGCGTCGCGCCTGAATCAAACCATACATCGAGCGTATCCAGCACTTTCTCGTACTGGTCTGCTTCATCGCCAAGCAGCTCGTTAAGATCCAAATCCCACCACGCTTGAATGCCCGATTGCTCTACCCGCTGTGCAACCTGCTCAATCAGGTTAATCGTATCGGGGTGAAGCTCTGACGTTTCTTTGTGAACGAACAAGGCAATGGGTACGCCCCAGGTACGCTGACGAGAAATACACCAGTCTGGACGGCCTTCAACCATGGATTCAATGCGGCTTTGCCCCCAGTCAGGGATCCATTCAACGTTTTTGATCTCTTGTAAGGCTTTATCTCGCAGACCGGCTTTATCCATGCCGATAAACCACTGTGGCGTCGCTCGGAAAATAATCGGCGTTTTGTGGCGCCAGCAGTGCGGATAGCTGTGTTCATAGGCATGATGATGCAGCAGCGCGCCATGCGTTTTAAGCGTCTCAATGACATTATCATTGGCTTTAAACACGTGCTGACCGGCAAACAGTGGTGTATCAGGTAAATACACACCATTGCTCCCCACAGGATTGGCCACTTCTAGGTCGTATTTTTTCCCCACCACGAAGTCTTCTTGGCCGTGTCCAGGCGCAGTGTGGACAACCCCCGTACCCGACTCAGTTGTCACGTGATCGCCAAGGATCACCGGCACGTCAAAATCATAAAATGGGTGTTGAACACGTTGCAGCTCTAACGCTTCACCTTTACAAAAACCAAGGTTGTGATAGTGCTCAATACCAGCACGATCCATGACGTCTTTGGCCAACTCTGCCGCCAGAATTAAGCGCTGTGGCTGCTCGCCTTCGACTTGCACCAGCACATATTCCAGATCCGCGGACACAGCCACGGCGCGGTTAGCCGGCAGAGTCCAAGGCGTCGTCGTCCAGATCACCGCCGAAACAGGCCCTTCGCCTTGATGCTCACCAGCAAGGGTAAAGGTGTTCACGAGCGCCTGCTCATCGACCGCACGGAACATGACGTCAATCGATGGAGACGTCTTGTCTTGATACTCGACTTCGGCTTCGGCAAGGGCTGAACCACAATCCGTACACCAGTGAACCGGTTTAAACCCTTTGTGCAAGTGGCCATTATCCGCAATCTTACCCAAGGCACGGATGATGCTGGCCTCAGTTTTAAAATCCATGGTGAGATAGGGTTTATCCCACTCACCTAACACGCCAAGACGTTTGAAGTCGGCTTTTTGACCTTCCACTTGCTTGGCCGCGTATTCACGACATTTTTCACGGAACTCGGCGGTGGAGATTTTCTGACCCGGCTTGCCCACTTTTTTCTCTACCATCAATTCGATAGGTAGACCATGGCAGTCCCAGCCAGGGACATACGGTGCGTCATAGTCCGCCAGCGTTTTCGATTTAATAATAATGTCTTTGAGAATTTTATTAACAGAGTGACCAATATGAATATTGCCGTTCGCGTACGGAGGGCCGTCGTGCAAAATAAATGTTTTTTTGCCGTGCTTCGCTTGACGGATTGCACCGTAAAGATCTTCATCATACCAACGCTTGAGCATATCAGGCTCGCGCTTAGCAAGATTACCTCGCATCGGAAACGCAGTTTCCGGCAGGTTTAAGGTATCTTTGTAGTCACTCATTGATTATTGATTCCGTATGGAGGTTACTCTAGACATTATTGCCATCAGCCAGCCACGCACGCGCTGCCGATGCATCTCGTTGAATTTGCATTTTTAATGCGTCTACTGACGCGAATTTGGTTTCATCACGCAATTTGTGCAGTAGGCTAACTTCTAATTGTTTGCCGTATAAATCGAGCGTTTGATCGAATAGATGCACTTCTAACTGCTGATGGGTGCCATTGACCGTCGGTCGATTACCCACGTTGGCAACGCCCGGCAAAGATTGCCCTGCACGCGCACCGGACACGGTTACCGCGTACACACCCGATACAGGAGAGACTCGCCGCTTAAGCAGCACATTCGCGGTAGGAAAGCCGATCGTACGTCCAAGCTTTCGCCCATGCGCGACCCGCCCGCAAATACTGTAGGGTCGCCCCAACATATCGGCTGCCGCCTCTAACTGGCCCGCGAGAAGCGCATCTCGTATTGCGGTGCTACTCACCCGTCGGTCGCTGACACAAAAGCTTTCGGTACTCACTACCGCAAAGTGATGCTCTTTCCCGGCTTGCTCTAATCGAGCGAAGTCACCGGCACGCTTGAGGCCAAAGCGAAAGTCGTCACCCACTACCAGAAACTTAACACCCAATTGATTGACCAACAAGCGATCAACAAAGGCATCCGGGCTCATGGCGGCAAATGCTGGTGTAAAGCTGACACACAACAGCCTATCCACGCCTAACTTAGCCAGTTGAGTATATTTGTCGCGCAGCCGGGATAAACGTGCAGGGGCCTGATCGCCTTGAAACAATTCGAGCGGTTGAGGCTCAAACAGCATGACAGTCGCAGGCAAATCGAGGGCCCTGGCCTTCTCGACCACTTGGCGCAAGACCGCTTGGTGCCCAAGGTGGACACCATCAAAGTTACCGATGGTGAGTACACAGCCTCGGTGTTTGGCCCGGATATTGTGAATGCCTCGAATTAATTCCATCGCCTGCTGACTATTTGAACTATAAAAACTGGCGGATTATATACTAGTCAGCGCTGGCAATCAGCCCTGGATTGATATTCCGCGCTTACCATCATCCTCGGTGGCGGATATCGCCTAATCTCACACCAAACATCACTGCCGTGATCAGATAGAGGCTCCCCCCGCCAAGAATACAGCCAGCCAAGCTAATGCTGCGAGAGAATAATGGCATAGCCACCCATTGTGACAAACTTGGCATTAAAACATAAAGCCCAATAACCATGGCACAAACAGCCACCAGTAACTTAACAATAAACATCACTGTTTCCCGAGAAAGGCGATAAATATGACGACGGTGTAGCCCTTGATACAACAGGCCTGCATTAATCAGCGCCGATAAGGCCGTGGCCATTGCTAACCCCACGTAGCTGAAGAAATAGGCAAAAATCGCGTTAAAGACCATATTGCTGACCATTGCGATGACACCGTATTTGACCGGTGTTTTAGTATCTTGGCGCGCATAATAACCAGGCGCCAGGACTTTGATCACCATAAAATTGACCAAACCACAGGCATAAGCCACCAGAGAAAGACTGGCCGCCTCCACGTCAGGTACACCAAATTCACCCCGCATAAACAGCACCATCAATATGGGCTTGGCGAGCACAATTAATCCAGCCATGGCGGGGATCCCGAGTAGCAGAACCATACGTACGCCCCAATCCATGGTCGCAGCAAACTGATCCGCCGATTTATCGACATGTTTTTTGGATAACGCGGGCAAGATCACCGTCGCAATCGCAATGCCAAATAACCCCAGTGGGAACTCTAATAAACGATCGGAGTAATACAGCCAACTGATAGAACCCGTCATTAAGAAGCTAGCAATAAAGGTATCGAATAACAGATTAATCTGACTGACGGATACCCCAAACAATGCTGGAATCATTAACTGTCGAATTTTGACAACGCCGGGATGATGCCATCCCCATTTAGGCCGCACGAGCATCCCCTCTTGCGCTAAAAAAGGCAGTTGGAACAAAAGTTGAATCACACCGCCTGCAAACACACCGATCGCAAGGCCTATTTCAGGTTGTGCCAAATGCGGGGATAGACCGATCGCCGCAGCAATAATCGCAACGTTTAAAAACACCGGCGTAAAGCTGGAAACTGCAAATTTATTCAGCGTGTTAAGGATAGCCCCCGATAGCGCAACAAAGGTAATAAACCACAAATAGGGGAAAGTGATTTTCAACATCAAGCTGGCCAACTCAAATTTTGCACCATCAGGCCCGCCGTCTAGCCAATCGACAAACCAACCGGTACCAAACAACGCGGCTAAAACGGGCGAACCGACCACACCTAGCAATGTCACAACAGTGACCAGCCCACCAAGCGTGCCGACCACATTGGCCACCAACTCGCGTGAGTAGGCTCGGGTGGTATCATCTTTATCAAGCGCCTGGTATTCGGTTAATACCGGCACAAACGCTTGTGAAAATGCCCCTTCGGCAAATAGACGACGCAAAAAATTAGGGATTTTATTGGCAAAGAAAAAGACATCGGCGGCCGCACCCGCGCCCATTAAGTTGGCAATGACAACATCGCGCACCAATCCTAAAACACGGGACACTAATGTCATGGTGCTCACGATGAGCCCAGAGCGTAAAAGTCGCTTACTCACGGTTACCTCTTGAAAACACGTGCCCGATGCGCGCGTTGCTTCTACTTTTTCGCCCCTGGCGATACGCCGAAAGGGAGAACAAATCGAAATATAGGTGACGTCGGGGCTGAAATGCTGATAGAATCAGCCGCCATATTAACTGTGATAACCCCGCAGCGCCAATACTACCTTGGAGCGGCGGATCTTTGCACAAATGAATTGACAATAGAGGCAAAAAGAGGCATAGTCCTCCGCCTTGAAATGTCACCGAACAAAAAGATTTGGGAGTTAGACCCTTGGCGAATATCAAATCTGCTAAGAAGCGTGCGATCCAGTCTGAAAAGCGTCGCCAGCACAACGCAAGCCGTCGCTCTATGATGCGCACCTATATGAAGAAAACTGCTTCAGCAATTGCTGCAGGCGACAAAGAAGCGGCAACTGCTGCTTTTGCACAAGTTCAGCCTATTCTTGATCGTTCAGCCACTAAAGGCATGATCCACAAGAATAAAGCAGCTCGTTACAAAGCAGCATTCTCAGCACAAATTAAAGCGCTGTAAGATTGCTCTTTGCTTAGAGATAAAAAAAACCGGCCCTGGCCGGTTTTTTTTTGCTTATCACTTGTTGCTTACCTAGGTGCTAATTTGCGGTTTCGCTGCAGTAGAGGTCATGTAAAAGCTGAATGACGGCAACGACTTCATCACTTTTTAGCGAATAATATACCGTCTGCGCCTCTTTGCGCGTTGTCACCAGACCATCTTTTCGTAACCAAGCAAGATGCTGCGATAAGGCTGACTGGCTCAGAGGAACCCGCTCCACTAACTGCCCCACCGACAATTCACCTTGTAGTAAATAACACAGAATAAAAAGGCGTTTTTCATTGGCCATGGCTTTTAGCAGGCTGACTGCCTTAGGCCCATTCTGCTGCATGCGGGCTAAATCCATTCAACTTCCATCATCAGTTAATACTCAATGGCACGAGTCTAGCACGATCTTTATGCTAGCTTGTAATTAAACAAACAAGTGACTGTAATCTGCCTCACAAATCCTTTTTACCGCTGGGTGCTGGATCATACGTTCCGCAAAGATGACGAAATATTCCTCTTTTACCATACTTAGCTCAGCAATTTGTATCGCTTGACCCAAACGGGTGACTTCCTCAGCATAGGTCGTAGGTGCAATAAATAACGCTTGATGACTAATCCCAAACGCTTTCATTAAGGCGGAATCGTCAAATTCTCCCAGAATATTAGGTACGATGCCTTGTTGATCAAACCACTGCGTTAACTTACGTCCCATTGCGGTCGATTTGCTAGGAATTAAGACTTTCTGTGTCGCTAAACGTATGGGTAACGGCACATCAGGATCTTCTGCAGGGTTTGATGAATATAAGCTCATGCTACTTTCACCTAACTTGACGCTAAACAAGCCGGCCTGTTGGGTCGAATCTATCGGGCAATCTGAAAGGATCATATCTAATTTATGCTCTGCGAGTTGCTCAAGCAGCATTTCATGCGTGGATTCAAAACAGCGCAGGTGGATGGCGTTATCGTGAGGTATCGCATGCAAGAGAATTTGGCTAATCAGCCGCTTCGATAATGCATCAGCAACCCCAACATCGAATAAGATATTCTCTTGCTGGCTGTAATTGACAATATCTAGCATTTCGTAGCTCAGACCAAACATACGATCAGCATATTTAAAAACCAGCTGGCCGAGCTCAGTGGGCTCCACGTAGCGCCCATTGCGTTTAGTGAGCTTACCATTTAAGCGCTGTTCCAGAGCCCGAATTTGCCCAGTAACGGTTTGTGGTGTTAAACAAAGCTTATCCGCCCCTTGGGTGATTGAACCTTGCTTGCAGACCATCCAGAAGTAGTACAGGTGGTTGTAATTTAGGTGAGCCATGCTGATAGATAAAAAAACGCCAGACGAAGCAGCTTACGCTGCCTCTCTGGCGCCTTCAAGTGGCATACGCGTTTTAGTTTTTCACATCGTCTTTATCAAGCGGTTTTCTTACCCGCTCACCCGCTCGATGCTCTAAAGCACGCTCTGAGAAGCTTGAGGATTTATCTTGTTCTTCTCTGTCAACCTTATCAACGTTCGATGTCACCATCGCCTTTCCGGCCGCGACACCTGCGCGATAGGCTTGGCAAACATCGCTTTGGTCTTGCTTTCCGTTGCAATACATATCTTGGTTTACCGCCATGGCAGAGCCAGAAACGGTAACCAGGCTAGTAATCAACGCCAGTATTACCTTCTTCATACTCGTCTCCTTGTTCATCTGCAAGCGCGCTGGCTGGTGGCAGTGCAAAGTGCAACACTACGTAGCCAATCACGGCCGCCAAAGTCGATCCTATCAAGATACCAAGACGAGAGAGTGTGACGAACTCGCCATTCACACCAACAAAGGCCAGTGATGAGATGAAGATAGACATGGTGAAACCAATACCACAGAGCACTGACACGGCAAAGATATGGGTGAAATTCACGCGTGCTGGCAGTTTGGCAATACCTAATTTCACTGCGGCCCAACTAAAGGTAAAGATCCCAAGTGGTTTACCCAGAAGCAAGCCCAAGGCAATACCCAGCGGCAACATTTCCGTCAAGTTAGCCAGTGATACACCGTCAAGCGATACCCCAGCATTCGCGAACGCAAAAATCGGCAGAATCAGATACGATACGTATGGATGCAGCGCATGTTCCATTTTTTTCAATGGCGAGGGGGCATCATCCGTTTTACCTTTAAGCGGGATGGCAAAGCCAAGCACCACACCGGCAAGCGTCGCATGAACGCCCGATTGCAACACGCTGAACCATAAAATCAGTCCAACCACGACGTACGCAGGAATACTGGTCACTTTGCGCATATTCATCGCCACCAGTACCACAGTGGCTATAAAGGCTGACGCAAGGGCAACCAGCGATAAATCGCTACTGTAAAACAGGGCAATGATCACAATCACCCCAAGATCATCAATGATCGCCAATGCCAGTAAGAATACTTTTAACGCAAGCGGGACACGATTACCCAACAACGCCAACACACCGAGCGCAAACGCGATATCCGTAGCAGCCGGGATAGCCCAACCAGACACGGCCAGTGGGTCGCCCCAGTTGAACGCCAAGTAAATCAGTGCGGGGGCAAGCATACCTCCGATCGCTGCAACCGCAGGGAATGTGGCTTTGTCTTTTGAGTTTAGGGCACCTTGAACCAACTCACGTTTAACTTCCAAACCAATCAACAGGAAAAAAATCACCATCAGGCCATCGTTGATCCAATGACCAACGGATAAGCCTGCTACATAGGTATGAAGCGTGCTGTCATATAAAGGCTGTAAATCCGAGTTCGCTACGAACATCGCTAATACCGCCGCTACAATCAGCACAATACCTCCTGCGGATTCCATTTTCAGAAACTGACGAATGACATCAGTCATTTAGAGCACTCCATACAATAAAAGTGGATTTCAGTAGTCTAGACAGTCAGACCACTTTTAGAAAAATCGTTTGTTCTGATAGTAAACATCGGGAAAACCGATGTTAAAACTAACTTACCATTGATTTATTCGTAGTCTAACGCTTTTATATCCTGTTTACCGATTTATAGCTTAACGCTTTCTCTCTAGCATAGTGTCGATTTCAACCTTGTTGTTACATTTTTATCTCTGTTTTTTCTAGCCGTGTATTTAGAGACAAATAACGCTAGGAATCAGGGGGGTAACAGCGCTTTTGCTGCGGCATATCCGTGCCAAGATCGTATTTTCAACTCACTGCAGTATTTATGTCATATTTCTGAAATATTCCCTTTTTACTATCGCCTCAGATTTTGCTTTGACACTAAACTGACATCGAATTGTCACGGAGATATCTTATGACTCCCCATGCTACAGCAGTAGAGGCAACTCAGAGCTCCTCAAATTGGTTCCGTTGGACCAAGCTTGCCGTCATGCTTTACCTCCTGCTCGTGGCCGTTGCCATGGTAGGAAGCGGCTTTAAATGGGCCGTAGGCGACGAAGCGAAGACGCTCTTTGCGTTTGCGTCTCATCCCGTAGCTGGCTTAATGATTGGTATTGTTGCCACTGCATTGATTCAGTCTTCAAGTACCGTGACGTCTATTATCGTCGGCCTGGTCGCGGGTGGCTTGCCGGTTGAAGCGGCGATTCCCATGGTAATGGGAGCCAACGTGGGTACCTCAGTGACTAATACTATCGTCAGTTTAGGCCATGCCCGCTGTAAAGTAGAGTTTAGTCGTGCCTTTAGTTGTGCCACTGTTCATGACTTCTTTAATCTCTTTGCCGTAGCTATTTTTCTCCCACTCGAAATGGCGTTTGGAATACTGAATAAAATTTCTGGCTGGTTGGTGTCTCCACTGGCACAAGCGAACGATATGAGTATCAAGGGGTTAAACTTTATTAAGCCATTGACCAAACCCGTCGTTAATGCTGTGCAATCGCCCTTGGATGCTATCTTTCCGGGCAACATTGGTGGCTTCGTGATGATTGCCATGGGGATTGTTACTATTGTCGTTGCCATCACCGTGATGGGTCGCGTGATGAAAAAACTGATGGTGGGTCGGGCAAAAGACATGCTTAAAAATGCTATCGGTCGCGGTCCATTGCACGGTATTTTCTCAGGCTCAATCGTCACTGTGTTGGTGCAATCTTCATCAACGACCACTAGCTTGATGGTGCCATTGGTCGGCTCAGGCGTGTTAAAGGTGCGTGATATTTATCCATTCACATTGGGCGCAAACATTGGTACCTGCATTACCGCGTTACTTGCCGCCACAGCCGTCACGGGCGAGTTCGCCGTCTTTGCGCTGCAAATTGCATTAGTACACCTTAGTTTTAATATCCTAGCCACCGCGCTTATCTTTGGTGTGCCGTTTTTACGCGAATTACCGCTCAAAGGTGCAGACTTGTTGGGCAAAATGGCCGCCAAATCAAAAATGGCCGTCCTCGTTTATATCAGTTTAGTCTTTGTTGTGATTCCAGGCAGCATTGTCTTCTTATCCCAATAAGCCTGAGATTTAGGTCACACACAAAAAACGCAGCCAGCTGGCTGCGTTTTTTTATTGAAAATTGGCTCAAGATGACACCAAGTCGTATCGCCTCGTTAACGTTACTGCCTATCAAACAGCAATGCGTTAAACAGCTATGTGTTAAACCGCAATCGGCGCTTTAATGGTCGGATGCGGATCGTAGCCTGCAATCTCAAAGTCATCGATTTTATATTCAAAGATAGAGGCAGGCTTGCGTTTAATAGTCAATGTCGGCAACGCACGCGGTTCACGCTTTAGCTGTTCATGGACAATATCATCGGTCAGATGGTTATGATAAAGGTGAGCATCACCGAAAGTATGGACAAAATCACCGACCGCTAGGTCGCACTGTTGCGCCACCATATGGGTGAACAGCGCATAGCTGGCAATATTAAACGGCACACCCAAGAAGTAGTCTGCACTACGCTGATAAAGCTGGCATGAGAGCTTGCCATCCGCCACGTAGAACTGAAACAAACAATGGCAAGGGGCCAAGGCCATTTTGCCTTGCTCCGCGTTCTCTGATGGGCTGATGGACTCATCCGGCAAATCGGCAGGGTTCCACGCAGTGATAATATGGCGACGCGAATTGGGTTTGGTTTTAATTTGCTCGATCAATTGCGCAATCTGATCCACGGTTGAGCCATCTGGACACGCCCAAGAGCGCCACTGAGCGCCATAGACGGGACCGAGATCACCTTGCTCGGTGGCCCATTCATCCCAAATACGTACCTTGTTGTCTTGTAAGTACTGGATGTTAGTCTCGCCGTTAAGAAACCACAAAAGCTCGTGGATAATCGCTCGGGTATAGAGTTTTTTGGTCGTTAACAGTGGAAAGCCTTCAGCAAGGTCGAACCGTAGTTGGCGTCCAAATATCGATCGCGTTCCGACACCAGTGCGATCTCCCCTATCTGTCCCATTATCGAGAATATCCTGCATCAACGCCTGATACTGCTTCATAGTGTTTCCTATCATTGACCGAACAAACAAAAGGCACCGCTGAGGTGCCTTGGTGTATCACTTACTATAACCGATTCGCGTTATTCGGTCACTTGGCGGGTTGGCATCGATACGCCCATAGCATCATCAACGCCCCTACGATCACCATCGGCAACGATAAAAGCTGCCCCATACTGAATATTCCTGCAAATAACCCGAGATGTGCATCAGGCTCGCGGAAATACTCCACAATAAAGCGAAATGTGCCGTAACTGGCTAAGAAAAGCCCCGATACCGCACCCATTGGGCGTGGTTTTTGAATATACACGTTGAGGATCACAAATAACACGACGCCTTCTAATGCAAACTCATAAAGCTGCGAGGGATGGCGTGGCCACGGGCCCCCGGTTGGAAAGACCATCGCCCAAGGGACATCCGTTACCCGTCCCCACAGTTCGCCGTTCATAAAGTTGCCCAACCGGCCAGCGCCAAGGCCAAATGGTACTAACGGCGCAATAAAGTCGGCAACGGTAAAAAAGTGACGCTGCGTTTTACGTGCATACCATGCCATGGCGGTGATCACACCCAACAGACCACCATGGAAGGACATGCCTCCTGTCCATACTTTGAACAAAAACAAGGGGTCGGCGATAAAAGCATCCAATTGGTAAAAAAGCACATAGCCAATGCGTCCACCCAATACCACGCCAAGAAAGCCGGCAAACAGCAGATCGCTGACTTCTTCTTTGTTCCAACCACTGTTGGGTTTTGTCGCACGATGGTTTGCCAGCCAAAGAGCAAACACAAACCCTAACAAATACATCAACCCGTACCAGCGTACCGCTATGGGGCCTAACTCGATTAATACCGGGTCGATTGACGGAAAGGTGAAATAACCTTCAGCCATGAATTTGATCCTTTATTTCAACAACATGCTAGCGCCGACAATAACAAGAAAGACGGCAAAAATACGTTTTATTTGCTCAGTAGGTAACTTCACCGCAAGCTGCGCGCCTACCCGTGTCATCCACACAGACGTGGAAACCACCCCGAGCAACGCGGGTAAATACAAGTATCCGACACTGAGTGGCGGTAAGGGTTCCGTTTGTCGCCAGCCCAACCACACAAAGCTAATCATGCCACCGAACGCTAATACCGCTCCCCCCGCTGAGGCACTACCTATTGCTTGATGCATGCTGACCCCACGCCAGTGTAAATATGGAACAGTAAAGGATCCGCCACCAATGCCTGCCAAGCTAGAAAGCGTCCCAATCAAGGTTCCAGCCGCAGAAAGCCGCCACCAATGCGGCAATGGGCGCGCTTGATAGACGCGGCGATTAAGTAACATTTGCAGTGCCATCGCAAGCACAATCACACCAAATAAACGGGGTAGCCAATCAGGAGGCAGCAAGTCAGCAAATCCGGCCCCAAGACTACCGCCTAACAGCATACCAGGAACAAGAGCTTTGACCGCCTCGACATGCACATTACCTAAGCGAAAATGCCGCCATGCCGACGCACTTGAGGTCAAAACGATCGTCGCTAACGACGTCGCCAGAGCAATGGGCATCACCACCGTCGGTGAAATGCCAAAAACCGGCAATAGAAACGTTAAAGCGGGTACCACCACCAGTCCACCGCCAATGCCAAGCAGCCCTGATAAGGTACCTACGCACGCACCGACTAGCATGCAGACCACAAACAACAACAGTGTTAGGCCAGTGATCATCGCATTTGTCCGATTTTGACTAGCGCATCAAGCCCATGTTCGGCGAGAAAGGCTTCGGTCGATGCTCGAATCGCATCAGGGTCGTCTAATGTCAGCATAGTATTCGCCTGCACCACTAACGCCTCATGCGGTAATCGACTTAACAGATATTTGATTTTGGCGACATTCCGAGTGTTCATACTCAGTTGCTGGTAACCCAATCCCACTAATAATGCTGCACCCACAGGATCGCCGGCCAACTCACCGCAGACACTTACCGGTAATTGATGGCGCGCACCCATGGTTGCAATGGATGATAAGGCATGGAGTACTGAAGGATGCAGGGCATCAAAAATATCCGCGACCCGCGCATTATTACGATCAACGGCGAGTAAATATTGGGTCAAGTCATTGGTCCCTACCGATAAAAAATCGATATCACGCGCGATATTATCCAACTGATACAAAATAGAGGGGACTTCGACCATGATCCCGAGCATAGGGATATTAACGCTCTCACCCGTGCTCTCGGCCTCTTGGCTGACCTCTTGATACGCGCGGCTGACCAAGGTTTTCGCTTCCAATAACTCATTGCGGCCAGAGATCATTGGCAGTAGTAACTTAAGGTTATTTAAACCTATGCTCGCGCGTAACATCGCACGGACTTGGATCAAAAAGATATCCGGATGATCCAAGCTGAAGCGAATACCGCGCCACCCCAGAAAAGGATTATCTTCTTCCACACTTAGGTAAGGAAGCGGCTTATCCCCACCGATATCCAACGTACGCATCACCACAGGCTTATCAGGATAACTGGCAAGAATGGCGCGATACTGTTTCACTTGTTCGTCTTCAGAGGGGAACCGGCGTAACATTAAAAAAGGGACTTCAGTGCGAAAAAGTCCTACCCCATCCACCCCTTGATTAATCGCAATTTGACTATCGGCACTAAGACCGGCATTTAAATGGACCTCAACCCGGGTGCCGTCTTGGGTTTGTCCCGGGCTGGCCAGTGCTGTCTCAAAGGTCGATTGTAAGCTGGCTTCTTCTTGAACCAATTGCTGGTATTCGTTGATCAAGGCCTCGGCAGGCTCGATCATTAATATCCCTTTGTGTCCATCGAGGATAACGGTTTTGTGGTGCAAGCGTGAGGGAGAAAAGCTGACCCCCATGATCGCAGGGATCCCTAATGCCCGCGCGAGAATGGCAGCATGAGAATTAGCCGCTCCCTGTTCGGCGACAACGCCTGCCAGTAAGGTACGAGGAATCGAAGCCAGCATACCGGCTGTCAGCTCGTGAGCCAGTAACACAACCGGTGATGAAATCGCTGGAGCACTGCCTGCCGGGGCCATCAAAAAATAGAGTAATCGCTGACCCAGTTCTTTTACATCGTCTGCGCGCGCTTTGAGATAAGGATCGTCCATCAGGGAAAAGCGTGCGGAAAAGGCCTCCACAGTTTGTCGCACGGCCCACGTCGCTTCATCGCCTTGCTGGATCCTGACCGTTATGTCTTCTCGCAACATGGGATCATTGAGCAGATGTACAAACAGATCAAAAATCGCTAATGCGTCTTTTTGTAGCTCCTTATCAAAGCGCTTACGCAAACGCCGGAACTCGGTACTGGCCTCATCAATCGCGGCGTCTAGGCGGTCGAGCTCTCGCGACACATCGAGACTGCTTGCCGGAGCAACGTCTTCTAGCCTTGGTTGCGACTCGTCGCACCAAGCTTGAGCAATACCGATCCCCGGTGACGCCGGCATCCCTTCAAGTAAAATAGGCGATCGGGTACCTTGCCACCCCCCTTGCGCATCCGCATGGGCAAATACCACCGCCAACTGCGCGGCTAAGGTGACAAGAAACGACTCTTCACTTTCATCAAATTGACGCGGTTGGTGTTGCTGAACGACTAGTACGCCCAGCACCTTTTTGCGATAAATAATGGGCGTACCCAAAAAAGATTGAAACGCATCTTCTCCTGTCGCTGGAAAAGGTTTAAACGCAGGATGTCGTCGTGCATAAGCGAGGTTTAAAGGCTCAGCCCGTTGACCAACCACGCCAACTAACCCGTCACCAAACGACATCGACACTTGCGCCGACGGATCGAGCCCCTGCGTTGCCATCAAATCAAAGCTTTGTTGCTCAAAGTTGGCGAGATAGACAGAGCAGCACTCGGTACGCATTGCCAAGCAGGTTTGTTGCACCAACGTATGCAGCGCCTGATCGAGATCGGCTGACACTGCAACGCTTTGCACAATATTCCTTAACTGCGTGAGCACCGAGTTTCTCCTTTACCCTCGCTTATTTTTACGTCGAGGTTTGCGTTCTTTAAAAGGCATCGCAAGCGGCGCAAACTCTTTCATTGCACGCCGATAGACTTCACGCTTAAATGCCACGACTTGACGCACAGGATACCAATAACTGACCCAACGCCAGCCATCAAATTCCGGTGTCCCGCCGCGCGAGACGTTCACCTGTGACTCATCACACTCAAGCTTTAGCAAAAACCATTTTTGCTTTTGCCCAATACATACGGGTTTAGAATCCCACCGCACCAAGCGTTTCGGTAATTTATAACGTAACCAATGTCGACTAGTCCCCAAGATGCGCACATCTTTTTTGGTCAGCCCAACTTCTTCATACAATTCACGATACATGGCTTGCTCAGGACTTTCTCCTTCATCAATACCACCTTGTGGAAACTGCCATGAATGCTGACCATATCGACGAGCCCAGAGTACTTGACCGTGGCCGTTACAAATTACTATCCCCACATTGGGACGATAGCCATCGCCATCAATCACTGGACAACCTCAATGATAAATCTCTACTGAACCTGATTTTTTCACAAAAAGCGGCTGAGGGTAAACAAACATTGTGGATTGACCTTCTTTTTTGCGCTCTCGTCGTCATCTGAGGATAACTCACTCTCTAACAGGAAGTTATAAACATAGCAATGAGAGTTTGCGCACATTTATTCACGCTTTCTGTGGATAGATTTGTGAAGAAGCCTAGAAAAAGTGCATTAAAGCATCAGGTATCGATCATCTAACGGAAGGAAATATTGTCATACAACTAAAATAAGACTTTAAATTCATAAACTTAAAAGTAATTCGTTAAGGTAGGATCCTTGACAAGATCCGACGATCATTAAATACGCACAGATCGCTCAAAGATCCACCAGTTAGTGAATTATCCACATCGATAGCTCAAAAAAACGACAGATCAGCTCTTTTATCCATTTTTCTCTGATTTTTATTACTGTATATATGATCATGTGCCTCATTTTACGCGCATAAAATGATGCCCATGTGGATAACTAAAGGACAGTCATGACATTCTCTCCCCAAGGATCCACTTGCAGCACTGATGACAGTTCTCGATAATGCACGACCGTTATGCCCATAAACAGGATCGAGCCACTGTGATACATCCTCCTGAGTCTGAACAGATACTGATGGACCGAGCACTAGAGCTTGCAGGTCTGACGCTGGGTGAAGTGAGCCAATCACTAGCGATAAGCTGTCCGGAAACACTCTCTCGGGAAAAAGGCTGGATCGGTATGTTACTCGAGACCTGTTTAGGTGCCAATGCGGGGAGTAAGCCTGAACAAGACTTCGCACATTTGGGGATTGAGCTAAAAACCATTCCCGTCAACCAAAACGGTAAGCCTCTAGAAACAACCTTTGTCTGTGTCGCGCCGCTCACTGGGATTGCGGGGGTTCGTTGGGAAACCAGCCATGTAAGACAAAAACTATCACGCGTGTTATGGGTCCCAGTGGAAGGCGAGCGTGATATTCCCGTGGCGAAGCGACGGATAGGGACCCCCCTGCTGTGGTCTCCTAGCTCAGAAGAAGACGCATGCTTACGCGCCGACTGGGAAGAATTAATGGATTGGGTGGCATTGGGACGCGTGACCGAAATCACGGCACGTCAAGGCCAATACTTACAATTGCGGCCCAAGGCTGCTAATGGCAGCGTACTCACCGACGCCTTTGGGCCTCATGGCGAGCCAATTCGAACGCTACCACGTGGGTTTTATTTACGGACACAATTTACCCACCAGATCCTGACCCGTTACTTCCTCGATCCACAATAATAGCGCCTTAAAATCGAATCGGCATGTCTTCGCGACACCCAGGCTCCCCACCGGTCGCGAACTCATCATAGGGATCCATTAAGCGTAACACGCCCTGTTCAATGCCAAGCGCCTTGAGCTTATCCCCCACTTGTCCCACATGATCAAACTGCATCACCTCGCCGGTTTGATCGGAACGTAAAGGCTCGAGCTGCTTCTTGATTTCGACTTCTACCGAATACTTGGCGCCTCCCGCATGAGCCATGATGTAGCATTGCGGACATGACTGGGGATCCGCGCGCATCCACGCCTTGAGTTGTGCATAGTTCATTTGACTTTCCTCTTGTCGCTTTCTTTGGCGCCTGTTGCTACCTGACCCAATACACCCCATCGCCCGGCAATTCATGGCGTCACCCATACAAGTAATGGTTAAAGTTTGCACACCTGTCAAGCCGAGCGGTGCGGTTAAACCGCTTTCGATTAAAGGCAAAATTCTCTACTATGGACTGCCATAGGTCGATTGCAGACAAGGAGACAGGATGCAATACCACCGTTTGCCCCATTCCTCGCTAGACGTGAGTAAAGTGTGTCTTGGCACAATGACATTTGGTGAGCAAAATAGTGAAGCCGACGCGCATGCTCAGCTCGATCTTGCTTTTGAGCGCGGTGTTAATTTTATCGACACCGCAGAGATGTACCCCGTCCCCCCAAGCCAACCGACACAAGGTTTAACCGAGCAATATATCGGTAACTGGCTGGAAAAGTCGGGAAAGCGCGATCGTGTGATCCTCGCCACTAAAGTGGCTGGCCCGCGCAATGTTCCTTACATCCGTGACAACATGTCGCTCAACCGACGTCATGTGCATCAAGCCGTTGAAGATAGTCTGACGCGACTGAAAACCGACTATATCGATTTGTATCAAGTCCATTGGCCGCAACGGCATAATAACTGTTTTGGTAAGCTCAATTATCCTTATCAAGACGAGCATTCTGGGGTGACGATTTTGGATACCTTGGATGCACTGAACGAGCTAGTACAAGCGGGAAAAATCCGTTATATCGGCGTTTCTAATGAAACCCCTTGGGGCGTGATGCGCTATTTGCATCTGGCAGAGAAGCACAGCCTCACACGTATTGTCTCTATTCAGAATCCGTATAACCTGCTTAACCGGACGTTTGAGGTGGGGCTCTCTGAGATCAGCCACCAAGAAGGGGTGGAGTTATTGGCTTACTCACCGCTTGCCTTTGGCGCACTGAGCGGTAAATATTTGCAAGGTGCACGTCCAAAAGGCGCACGCTGTACACTGCATCAACGCTTCGCCCGTTATTTTACTGAATCAGGGCAAAAGGCCACACAAGAATACGTCGATCTGGCTCAGCGTCATGGTCTTGATCCGGCGCAAATGGCGCTGGCGTTTGTGAATACGCGTCCCTTTGTCGCCTCTAACATTATTGGCGCCACCACACTCAAACAGCTAGAGAGCAATCTCGACAGCTTGGATCTGACACTGAGTGATAATGTGCTTGCCGGTATTGATGAGATCGCTAACCGCTACCCTAACCCCTGCCCTTAGATCGCAAAACGGCAACCCCTTGGGGTTGCCGTCCATTTCATGTAATCTGGCCGTATTATCCAGCCTAACGCGGCAACTTGATGAGAACACAGGCAGATAGATGGCGCCATGCTATCGGTTTTGAACTAACGGGCTTGATCTTGGTGGTCTTGGGGCTCAATTGGATCCTTGGGGCTGGGATCGGTCACCTTGGCGTGATGGGGGCGATTTTTTCAGTTCTCGCCACCTTCTGGAATTATGTCTACAACATTGGCTTTGATAAAGCGATGTTAGCGCGGCGGGGCTCGGTGATCAAAACCCTCCCCTTGCGTCTGTTGCATGCTTTACTTTTTGAGGCTGGGCTTCTGGTCGCCACTATCCCCTTTATCATGTGGTGGCTGTCGATGAGCTTTTGGCAAGCTTTGAGCATGGATATTGGGCTCGTCATTTTTTATCTGATTTACGCGTTTGTTTATAACTGGCTGTATGACTATTTGTTTCCGATCCCAGCTCCCCACTCAAAACAAGGCTGAGTGCATCAACCTTCATAGAAATACGTCAAAAGGTTTATTGACGAAACGTGCGTGGCGCGGGGATCAAATTGTGTTTATTTAAAAGCCGATACATGGTCGCACGTGAAACACCGAGCTCTTTAGCCGCGGCCGATACTTGTCCCTTATTTTCCTCTAGCACAGCAATTAACGCATCGCGTTCCGACTCTTCACGGATTTTACGTAAGCTTTGTTTATAATCACCCTGATGGGGCAAATCTAAGTGCTCCGCATCAATCACCAGATGATCGGCCAGCAATACCGCGCGCTTCACCTGGTTGATAAGCTCGCGCACATTACCCGGCCATGAATAACTACTGAGCACACGCTTGGCTTCATCAGAAAAGGTTCGCGCTTGCGTATTATATTGACGTGCAAACTTAAGCAAAAAATACTCTGCTAACTCAGGTACATCGGACTGGCGATCTTTAAGCGCTGGCATATTAATACGCAGCACATTCAATCGATAATACAAGTCTTCGCGAAATAATCCTTCGGCGACACGCTTTTCTAAATCCATATGGGTGGAGGCAATCACACGCACATCGAGATCACGATTATATTGGTCATGGGTGATATCCAAGGTGCCTTCTTGCAGCAAATGCAGTAAGTGCCCTTGCAAGTGCAGGGGTAAGTCGCCAATTTCATCAAAAAACAAGGTGCTTTTATGACACTGGCGGATTTTCCCTGGCATCTTTTCATCGCCCAGCAACGCATGCTGCATCGACTCATCGGCTAACGCCGAGCATTTCACCGACTCAAACGGCGCTTTCGCACGAGTAGATGCATGATGAATCGCTTGGGCCACTAGCTCTTTACCGGTACCGCTCTCGCCGGCGATTAACACAGACACATCGGTTGGCGCGACACGACGTACTTGATCACGCAACTTTTTCATCGCCGAGCTCGTTCCCTCTAGTCCCATATCACTGTGGTCACCGAGTTGTGGCCAGACATGGCGCTCAAGACGCAGCATACCGAGTTGGTGACCAATGGTACTCATCAGTTGCGAATTAGGAACAGGCGAGGTGAAGTAGTCAATACAGAAACTGACAATAAACTGGCAGATCGCTTCATTAATAAGCTGATTTTCTCTCACCAAGGCTAACCAACGCACCTGCTTGTTACGGTTAACTAGCGAAGCGACACCATTGAGGCTAAAGTCGTTATGGCTGAGATCGACAATACCAATACAAGGGCCGATATCTTGTAACAATGACTGCGCAGCACGCAAATCATAGCAGCGATGACAATGCCAGCCAGCTTGCTCAAGGGTTGCCAGCCAAGGCTCATAAGCGCCACCGACCACCACGAGTGAGCTTAAGGTTTTGTCACTCCCTGCATCAAATCCCATAACACCTGCCTTACATCCAGTCTGTCATACTACTTGCCAAACAAAGCCTTATTATAAAGATGGCCGATTTTAAATCTGTCTCAATAAAGAGACATCAGATGGACACCATAAGCATTATTTTAGTCAAATATATGAATAAACCCGATAAAATGTTGAGTCTTTGACCTAAATATCGGGTATGAGGCACAAAAAAAGCGGCTCTATGAGCCGCTTCCATGGTGGTCTTTCCAGCTTTAGCTACCTTGTTGAGGGCGCATCGCTGGGAACAAAATCACATCGCGAATGGTATGTGTATTGGTAAAGAGCATCACCAGACGATCAATGCCAATCCCCTGCCCTGCCGTTGGCGGCAAGCCATGTTCAAGCGCATTAATGTAATCAGCATCGTAATACATGGCCTCATCATCACCGGCATCTTTGGCATCAACTTGGGCTTTGAAGCGCGCATCTTGATCTTCGGCATCATTCAGCTCCGAGAAGCCATTGGCCACTTCACGCCCACCCACGAAGAATTCAAAACGGTCAGTCACGAATGGGTTGTCATCATTGCGACGAGCCAATGGTGAGATATCCGCTGGGTATTCGGTAATGAAGGTCGGCTGAATTAATTGTGGCTCCGCCGTTTCACCGAAGATTTCTTCAAGTAACTGGCCAGCCGTCCAAAACGATTCGACACTGATATTCAGTGATTTCGCAATGGCGGCTAGATGATCTCGCTCTTGCACATTGTCATCGTTCAGCGCTTGAATCTCAGCATGATCAGGGTTGTACTGCTTAATGGCATCAAGCATGGTAATGCGTGGGTAAGGCCCAGCAAAATTAATCTCATGTTCGCCATAAGGCATTACAGATTGCCCCATCACTTCCAGCGCCACACGCGATAACATATCTTCGGTGAGATCCATCAGATCGTTATAGTCCGCGTACGCCATATAGAATTCCATCATGGTGAATTCTGGGTTATGACGTGGCGACAAACCTTCGTTACGGAAATTCCGGTTCACTTCAAACACACGCTCGAAACCACCGACAACGAGACGCTTGAGGTATAGCTCAGGCGCGACACGTAGATACATGTCGATATCTAACGCATTATGATGAGTGGTAAATGGACGTGCTGTTGCTCCACCTGGGATAACGTGCATCATCGGTGTTTCCACTTCCATAAAGTGTTTTTCTACCATGTAGTTACGAATGGCGGTCACCACACTTGAACGCACTTGGAATGCGTGACGTGACTCTTCGTTGACAATCAAGTCGACATAACGTTGACGATAACGCAGCTCTTGATCAGCCAAGCCATGGAATTTTTCTGGCAACGGACGCAATGCTTTGGTCAGTAGCTGGTAGCGCTCCATGTTGACATACAGATCGCCTTTGCCCGACTTATGCAGCGCACCATGCACGCCAATAATATCACCAATATCTAAGCCTTGGTACTCGGCTTTCAGCGCTTTTTGTACGTCTTTCGAGGCATAGGCTTGCACACGGCCCGAGACATCTTGTACCACCATAAATGGTCCGCGCTTGGCCATAATACGGCCTGCGATCGTGACTTTGTGATCAAGTGTTTCAAGCTCGGCTTTGTCTTTATCGCCAAATTCAGCCTGCAGGTCTGCGGCAAGATGCTCACGACGGAAGTCGTTAGGATGGCCGTTTGCCTTACAGTTTTCACGAATGTGATTCAGTTTGGCGCGACGCTCGGCAATCAGCTTATTTTCGTCTGGTAACTGGTCAGTCATAGAAAACCCTTTACATTAAATCGTGATTACAGGCCAGATTTGAGGCTGGCTTCAATAAATTTATCTAAATCGCCATCAAGAACGGCCTGGGTATTACGGTTTTCAACACCGGTACGCAAGTCTTTGATACGCGAATCATCCAAGACATAGGAGCGAATTTGACTGCCCCAACCAATATCCGACTTTGCATCTTCGTTGGCTTGTTTTTCCGCATTTTGCTTTTGTAGCTCAAGTTCAAACAGCTTGGCTCTTAGCTGTTTCATCGCTTGATCTTTGTTTTTGTGTTGCGAGCGATCGTTCTGACACTGCACCACGGTATTGGTCGGAATATGCGTAATACGGACCGCTGATTCTGTGGTGTTAACGTGCTGACCACCGGCCCCCGATGCACGGTAAACATCAATGCGTAAATCAGAAGGATTGATCTCGATATCAATGTCGTCATCAATTTCAGGGTACACAAACGCAGACGCAAATGAGGTATGACGGCGCCCGCCAGAATCAAACGGCGACTTACGCACCAAGCGATGTACGCCTGTCTCCGTACGTAACCATCCGTAGGCGTATTCGCCCGATATACGCACAGTCGCCGATTTAAGCCCAGCGACATCGCCTTCAGATACTTCGATAACTTCGGTTTTAAAGCCTTTTGCATCCGCCCAACGAAGGTACATGCGGAGCATCATGTTGGTCCAATCTTGCGCTTCTGTGCCGCCAGACCCTGCTTGCAAGTCAATATAGCTATCGGATGCATCATGCTCGCCAGAGAACATACGACGGAATTCAAGCTTAGTGAGCTTTGCTTCAAGGTCGGCCAACTCAGGCTCAACTTCATCAAAGGTTTCTTGATCGTCTTCTTCGACCGCCAGCATCAACAGCTCGTTGACCTCTTCGCCCCCTTGGGTCAAGTGATCGATGGTTTCAACCACCGCCTCCAGTGAAGCACGCTCTTTACCCAGCGCTTGGGCACGTTGTGGTTCATTCCATACGTCGGGTTGTTCTAATTCGGCATTAACTTCTTCTAGACGCTCTTTTTTAGCATCGTAGTCAAAGATACCCCCGAAGGACATCGGTGCGTTCAGCGATATCCGCGAGGCGATTTTTGATTGGATTAATCTCAAACATGGTCAAGCATCTTCATTATTTGCGGAAATTTAACCGCCGAATTTTAGCGAATTGTCGCGCTAATAAACAGGGCGTGATGGAAAAAGCCGCACAATTAAGCCGGCTCAAGGTAAGAAACAATCAGCTGAGCACTGCGATTACCACGAAACTCATTGATATCCAGTCGATAAACGAGGTGAAGCGTTTTGACACTGGGATCTGGCCAGCGACGCAAATCCACATTAAATGCGATCGCATCTATCATGGTGCCACCACCTTCAGGCTCAACCATCAATTTTAAGTGTTTTCCTCCCACCAGCTTTTGCTGTAATACATGAAAGTTGCCATCAAACTGCGGCTCTGGAAACCCTTGTCCCCAAGGTCCGCCAGATTGAATGATCTCGGCAGTCTCTATCCCCAGCTCATGGCTTTGCAGCGCGCCGTCGCTCAATAGTACCCCTTTAAGATCATCCTCACTGACCTGCTCGCGCACCTGCGCATCAAACTGCTTGGCGAACGTATCAAACTGTGCTTCGTCGATGGTCAGTCCCGCGGCCATGGCATGGCCGCCAAACTTTTTAATTAACCTGGGATTGAGCGTATCTATCCTATCTAGCGTGTCACGCATATGTAAGCCGGGAATCGAGCGTGCCGATCCTTTGATCAGCCCCTCGCCACCGTCGGCAAAGGCGATCACCGGACGATGAAATTGATCTTTTAAGCGCGACGCGAGAATGCCAATGACACCCTGGTGCCAATCGCGCTGAAATAAGGCCAGTCCCACCGGTAAATCTTGCTCAGAGTGTTCGGCAATCAAGCGCTCGCACCAAGCCACGGCTTCTTGCTTCATACCTTGTTCGATATCTTTACGCGTTTGATTTAACGCATCCAGCTCGGACGCCATCCGTCTGGCCGCATGGATGTTGTCGCACAGTAATAGCTCTACCCCGAAGGCCATGTCATCTAACCGTCCTGCCGCATTGATCCTGGGTCCTAGCGCAAAACCAAAATCACTGGCGACCAGTGTTGCCATATTGCGATTGGCGACCTCGATCAAGGCTTGAATCCCTGGCCGACAACGACCTGCTCGGATCCGCTGTAACCCTTGATGAACAAGAATGCGGTTGTTGCTATCAAGCGCCACCACATCCGCCACCGTGCCGAGTGCGACTAGATCGAGTAGCTCAGCCAGATTAGGGATAGCCAAACCTTGTTGCGTAAACCAACCTTGGTCACGCAAGTGCGCACGCAAGGCAAGCATTAAATAAAACGCGACCCCGACCCCTGCTAACGCTTTAGAGGGAAAGTGGCAGTCATCTAAATTCGGGTTGACCATCGCATCCGCATTCGGCAGTTGATCGCCGGGCAAATGATGATCGGTTACCAATACGTGCATACCGAGGGCTTTGGCATGGGCAACACCTGCTAATGAAGATACGCCGTTATCGACGGTCATAATCAGCTCTGCGCCTCGCTCAGCGGCTTGATCAACCACCTCTGGGCTCAAGCCATAACCATCATCAAAGCGATTGGGCACCAAATAATCTACGCGTGTCGCGCCCATCATACGCAGTGCTTTCACTGATAGCGCCGATGAAGTCGCGCCATCAGCATCAAAATCTCCAACGATTAAAATAGACCGATGGGCCGCCAAGGCCTCGGCAAGCAAGTGTACGGCGGCATCGATCCCTTTGAGCGCTTGATATTGATGGAGCCCCGCTGCGCTGCGATTTAGCTCGCTATCTGTTTGTAGCCCACGGTGCGCATATAAACGCTGTAAGAGCGGAGGAATGGCATCGCTGAATGCTGGCGTGACTGACGGCGTCCGTCTTTTTATTTCTATCATGAAGTGATTGCCAATTTGCGGATTAACCTCGAGGATGATGCGCTTGATGAAGCTGTTTCAAACGCTCCGTCGCCACATGGGTATAAATTTGCGTCGTTGAAAGATCACTGTGCCCCAACAACATCTGTACTACCCGCAAATCCGCACCATGATTAAGCAGATGGGTCGCGAAAGCATGTCGAAGGACGTGTGGAGATAAATCATCGGTCTCAATACCGGCCAGTTGAGCATAATATTTAATTCGATGCCAAAAAGTTTGTCGTGTCATTTGCCGCGCGCGTTTGCTCGGAAAAAACACATCGGTGCTGGTTTGGCCCAATAAGACGGGACGACTGTGAGCTAAATACTGTTCGAGCCAATCCACCGCCGATTCCCCCATCGGTACTAACCGCTCTTTATCGCCTTTCCCTGAGACACGCACGACACCTTGTCGGAGGCTCACGGTTTCAGTGGTGAGTTCAATTAATTCGGTTACACGTAGCCCGGTGGCATAGAGTAGCTCTAGCATCGCTTTATCTCGCAACTCTAACGGATCGCGCGTGTTCGGTGCCTCTAATAAATCGTCGATCTGCGCTTCAGTTAGATCTTTTGGCAATCGTTTAGGTTGTTTGGGACTTATCAGCGTCGCACTCGGATCGTCGGGACGCAACTTCTGACGGTATACATATTGAAAAAGCCGACGTAATGCCGACACCATTCGGCTGCGAGAGCTGGATTGGTAGCCTTGTTCGTGTAACCAATACTGATAATCTTGTAAATCTTGCTTACTCACTGCCACTAATGCGCGACGGTCGAGCCAGTGACAAAGCTTGAGTAAGTCGGCACGATAGGAATTTAAGGTATTCTCGGATAACCCGCGTTCCATCCACATGGCGTCCAGGAACTGTTCGATTAATTCAATGTTTTTATTCACGTTCAGCCTGCTTGGTTATAAATCGGAAAATACGTGGTTTGCCGGGGTAGGGACGGCCAACATTATACAAAATGTCGCTAGCCCTTGCTGGATCAAATTGCCGTTCAACAGGTAAACTGCCCGCATGATAAACAACAGAGTCGCGCTATGAAAATCGGTCTTTTTTATGGCTCTACCACCTGCTACACCGAAATGGCCGCGGAAAAAATCCGTGATTTTATCGGTGACGATCTGGTCGAGCTCCACAATGTTAAAGAAACGCCGCTCGCCAAGATGGCAGACTATGACTTACTACTGCTAGGCATTTCCACCTGGGATTTCGGCGAACTCCAAGAAGACTGGGAAGCCGTTTGGCAAGATATTGATAGCTTGCAGCTAAACGATAAAGCCATCGCCCTGTTCGGTTTAGGGGATCAGGAAGGCTACGCGGAATGGTATCTCGATGCCATGGGCATGCTTCATCAGCAGTTGCAAGGTTGTGGCGCGCAGTTTATTGGCTACTGGCCTACCGCAGGCTACCGCTTTGATGCATCCAAGGCGGTGACGGAGGATGGTAAACAGTTTGTCGGCTTAGCCCTCGATGAAGACAGCGAATACGATCTCAGTGATGAGCGCATTCAAACCTGGTGCGAGCAAGTGCTGGTAGAATATCAGGCAATGCTTTAGCGCGCACTGCGTGCAATCAATCCGACGCTGAACACTTGCTAAGCGTGAGCGCTTGAATCGCCTAGGCGGTGATAGAGTTACCACTACCATAATAAAAAAACCGCGCTACTTGGCGCGGTTTTTTATCTTAATGCAAGACGATTACGCTTCGGCTAAGGCCGAGTCTCGGGCGCCAACAAACTTGGCCACCACCATGGCGACTAACGTCGGCAGTAACCACGCCATACCGACATCAAACAATGGCAAGAAGTTGAAGGTGCTCATATCGACTCCCATTACTTTTACCGCATCGAGTAAGCTAAATACCAAGGCAACGCCCATCACTAAACGATAACCCAGTGCTGGATTCGGCAACCAGCGACGAATAAAGGTCAAGCCAATCAGGGCAATCGCGACGGGGTATAAAGCGAACAACACCGGAACGGAAATGGCGATTAACTGCTTTAGGCCAACATTGGCAACCACGGCACAGACGGTTGCCACCACTACCACCCAGCGGCGGTATGTCCATGAAGTCAGTGAGCTAAAATAGTCTGCACATGCGCTGACCAAGCCAATTACCGTGGTCAAACACGCCAAACCGATGATGGCGGCAAGGATCATTTGTCCAACCGGACCAAACAGCGCATCCACATAGGCGGCCATGATTTCGCCACCGTTTTGTGTCCCCTGTGCCACCACACTCGCGGTTGAGCCTAAATAAAACAAGGAAACATAGACAAACGCTAAGCCTGCGGCAGCAATAATGCCGGCGTAAATCAGATACATGCAGGTCGCTTTGTTGTCTTCAATACCTTTTTTGCGGATAACATCGACAATCAACATACCAAACATCAAGGCGGCGAAGGTATCCATGGTGTTATACCCTTCAAGAAAACCGGTCGTCAGCGCATTCTCAACGTAACTTCCTTGCGCGGCGGCCACCTCACCTTGTGGATTAACAATCACCGCGATCGCCAAGATCGCTAATGCCGCAAATAATAAAGGCGTCAAGAATTTACCGATCGTGTCGATCAGTTTTCCTTGCGAAAGAGAGAAAAACATCGCGGCGGCGAAAAAGACAACAGAAAACGCACCCAGCTCAAGCTGTCCAGGCGATGACAAAAAAGGCTTAAAACCAATCTCGTAAGCGACCAATCCGGCACGAGGCGCCGCAAAAGCCGGGCCAATGATAATAAAAATCAACACTGCCATCAGGGTCGCGACACCGGTTGGCAAATCACGAGTGAGCCCTTTCCAGCCCCCTCCTGCGATGGCAACGGCGATAATACCAATCAGCGGAAGACCGACGGCAGTGATCAAAAATCCGATCATGGCGGCGGTGTAATGGTCGCCAGCTAACATGCCAGCTTGTGGTGGAAAGATTATATTTCCCGCGCCTAAGAAAAAGGCAAAGGTCATAAAACCTAACGCTAAAATATCTACTAATTTTAAACGTTTAGTCACGATGAATACCTACAGCTTTAGAGGGTGTTTGCAAATGAATAATCTTTCGCCCATCTGAAACGCTGATTTATAATATTTTGTTTCAGACGATAGGCGGAATGCAGAATAATGAACAAGTTCCCTGTCACAGTAAAGGCATTGGCAAAAAACCTTGTGATCTTCTGCTTTAGCAATAACAATCAGCTCAATAAACTGGCTAAATAATTATCTCTGGCATTTTTCAATAACGATATCTTGCAACACTCTGATCACATTAAAGCAAAAAATGCTATCGGCTTGCTGACCAAACTACGGAGACACTGAGCATCTTGTGAGTCAATTTCGATTTAAACAGTTCACGATTGAACACAGTCACTGTGGCATGAAAGTCAGTACCGACGGGGTACTGTTAGGGGCGTGGGCCGAACCGAATCAGGCACAACACAGTTTAGATATAGGAACTGGCACCGGATTATTAGCCCTTATGTTGGCACAACGTTTTCCTAACCTGGCAATGACAGCCGTCGACTATGACGTGTCAGCGTTTCACTGTGCATACGACAATGTGGCAAGGTCACGGTTTATGGATCAAATTCAGGTACAACAGACCGATATCAACACCTATCGCAGCCCGCACCTATGGCCTCACATTGTGTGTAATCCGCCGTATTTTACCAGTGGTGTTTCATCAAAAAACAAGCAACGTGCGATCGCCAGACACACGCAAACGCTTAGCCATGAAGATTTAGTTCACTGCTTGGCTCGTCTTTTAACGCCAACAGGATGTGCTGATCTGATTTTACCCGTCAAAGAGGCCGAGGCGTTGATCGAACAGGCCGCTGAATGTGGTCTCTACTTACGCCGCTATGTCCGCGTGAAGCCAAGCTCGAATAAACCGCCATCACGATTATTGTTCACTTTAAGTCCCACGACGGGAACGCTAAGATCTGATACGATCACCGTGCGTGATCAACATGGCAACTACACCCAAACGTTTGCCGCCTTGACGCGCGCGTTTTATCTCAAATTGCCGTAAGCAAAACATTGCAGTGTAGGACAACCCGTATTGGTGATGACGCGCTGCCTATTTACACCATTTGCGTCTATAATGCCGCGCTTAACTATCCTTGGAGAATTACCCTGTGCGAAGCTTTGCCGAACTAGAGCTGGATCCTGAACTGCTCAGTGCACTCGACGATATGGGCTATCAGCGCCCAACGCTTATCCAATCGGAGGTCATCCCCCATGGTATGGATGGGCGCGACATCCTCGCGTCGGCACCAACCGGAACGGGAAAAACCACGGCTTTTTTGCTGCCAATGCTGCAGCACTTGTTAGATTTTCCACGGCAAAAGCCAGGACCAGGCCGCGTGCTTATTCTGACCCCCACGCGTGAACTGGCAATACAAGTCGCTGATGAAGCGCGTGCATTAGCCAAAAACACAAGTCTAAAGGTGTTCACCATTACGGGCGGGATTTCGTATCAAGAGCACGCCGAGCAATTGGGAAAAACCCAGGATATTGTCGTCGCGACCCCAGGTCGCTTAATGGAGTACATCGAGGCAGAGCGTTTCGATTGTCGCGCCGTTGAGTGCCTTATTCTCGATGAAGCAGATCGCATGTTGGATATGGGCTTTGCCAATACGGTCAATCGCCTATCTGATGAGTGCCAACGTCGTCGTCAGACCATGCTATTTTCAGCAACGCTTGAAGGTCGCGGCGTTAGCGGATTCACTGACAGTCTTTTGGACGAGCCAGAGCTAATTGATGTCACCCCTCCTCGCCGTGAACGCAAAAAAATCACCCAGTGGTATTACCGTTGTGACGACCTCAATCATAAACGCGCGCTACTCAAAGCCATTGTGAACGATCAAGCGGCGCGCGCGATTGTCTTCATAAAAACACGTGAACGCTTGGCGGAACTTCGCGAGTATATGCAGTCACAACAACTCGAATGCGCCTGGATTCAAGGTGAAATGCAACAAGCCAAACGCAATAATGCCATCAGCCGTTTTAGTGAGGGAAAAGTGCGTATTCTCCTCGCGACCGATGTGGCCGCTCGCGGCATTGATGTGCCTGATATCACCCACGTGATTAACTACGATCTTCCGCGGACTGCCGATGTGTATTTACACCGTATTGGTCGCACAGCACGCGCGGGTAAGAAAGGATCTGCCATTTCGCTGGTTGAGGCCCACGATCAGCCCATGATGGATCGGATCACCCGTTATATGGATGAAGATATCAAAGAGCGAACCATTGATGGTTTGAAGCCAAAACATAAAAAAGCAGAGCACAAAAAGAAAAAAAAGAAGCAAAGCGATAAAAAGACAACCACAGCTAAAAAGCCCAAAAAACGCAAATAGATTTAGACATCCATCCGTCACACTGACTGGCTGAAATATAAGGATTTACTCAAGGAGGCCCTACACGGTCTCCTTTTTTTCGCCTGTCACGTCCATTTTACTGCACACTAAACGATCAATTTCACACATCACGCAATGCAATGACACAAAATATTAACAATTGAGCTGCAAATCAGTTTAAGATGCTAGCCGCGATTACAATAAAACATGATGCAAACACAGTAGAAGGAACTCACTATGCAATCGTTTGTCGATTTCTTAAATAGCATCATATGGAGCCCAGTGCTGATCTACACCTGCCTAGGTGCAGGACTGTTCTACTCCATATTGACACGTTTTGTGCAAGTCCGTCATTTCTCCGAGATGTGGCGACTACTTTTTTCTGGGAAAAGTTCGGAAAAAGGGATCTCTTCATTCCAAGCGCTCGCCGTTTCCCTTTCTGGTCGTGTCGGTACCGGTAATATTGCCGGTGTGGCAGCAGCGATCGGTTTTGGCGGTCCAGGCGCTGTTTTTTGGATGTGGGTTGTTGCCTTCTTAGGGGCAGCAACGGCATTCACCGAGTCAACCCTCGCGCAGATTTATAAAGAAGAAGACAACGGTGAGTTCCGCGGTGGGCCAGCGTATTATATTGAAAAAGCGATGGGGCAAAAATGGTATGCCATTCTTTTTGCACTCGCGACACTCCTCGCGTGTGGCGTCATGTTGCCGGGCGTACAGTCGAATGCCATTGGTAATGCCGTTGAAACCGCCTTTGGCTCAGGTGCTATGGTTGATACCGCCATGTTTGGCGCACTCGAGGTGTCTAAAATCATCACCGGCGCCTTTATTTCTGTCGTACTGGGTTTCATTATTTTTGGTGGTGTGAAGCGTATCGCCCACTTTACCCAGATCGTCGTGCCATTTATGGCGCTGGCGTACATTATTATCGCCTTCGTCATCATTTTGCTCAACATCAGCGAAGTACCTACCGTGTTTGCCATGATTGTTGGCGATGCCTTCACACCAATGGCCGGTGCCGGCGCAGCAATCGGTTGGGGGGTGAAACGTGGGGTTTACTCTAACGAAGCCGGTCAGGGAACAGGCCCTCATGCTGCCGCTGCTGCGAACGTTGAGCACCCAGCTCAGCAAGGTTTGGTGCAGTCGTTCTCCGTGTATATTGATACGCTATTGGTCTGTTCAGCCACCGCATTTATGATCATCATTACCGGTGCTTACAATGTGCACGGTGCCGGTGACGCCTTTATCGTGCAAAACTTAGCTTCATCGGTGGCAGCCAATAGCCCTGAGTTTACTCAGCTTGCCATTGAAGCGGCGATGCCTGGACTGGGCAAACCCTTTATCGCGTTTGCACTTTTCTTCTTCGCCTTTACTACCATTCTTGCCTACTACTACATTGCGGAAACCAACATTGCGTACCTACGTCGCACGTTTAAAGTGCCTGGTATGATGTTTGTACTGAAACTGGTGCTGATGTCCGCGGTATTCTATGGTTGTGTTCGTAGTGCTAACCTCGCTTGGGCATTTGGTGACGCTGGCGTTGGCTTAATGGCTTGGCTCAACATTGTCGGTATCATCATCATCTTCTTCATGTCCAAACCAGCGATGAAGGCGTTGAAAGACTATGAAGAGCAGCAAGCCCAAGGGGTTGAAACTTACACCTTTGATCCCGTCAAACTAGGAATCAAAAATGCTGACTACTGGGAGCAGCGCTTAGCGCGTCGCAATGGTACTCAGGACAGCCAAGCAACAGATGCGGATGGAAAGCCGATTAATCCAACCGCGTAATCCATCCTAAAGCGATAAAATACAGGGCGCCTTAGAGGGCGCCCTGTTTTATGGATATAGCGGTAATGCTGTGCACATTACGTATTACACGCTTAGTCTTCTAAACGAAAAATAATATCGACTTGATCGCGTATCTGCATAGTCGCATCCTGATAGGTTGCTGCCACTTCAGCACTGTCACTCCGCATTTGTGCGTTCATCATCACCGGGCGCGGATGACTTGAGCGGTAGCGAACTTGCCAAACGCCATCAATGCGCATCCCCAGGCTTTTAGCCAAGGAATCTGCTTTATCTTTTGCGTCGTTAACAGCAGCCTCGCGCGCCTTGTCTTTAAGCGCCAACTGTTCGCTACTGGTTAGCTGTACCTGTCGGATACGGTTGATCCCCTCGCCCAACGCACCATCTAGCACTGCATTCAATTTGTCTAGCTGATTTAGCGTCACCGTCACCTGTCGTTCGGCACGATAACCTATCAGTTCAGGCGCTTTGTCTTTTGTATGTTGATAACGTGGAGATAGCTGGATATGGGCGCTCTCTATCTGATCACGTTTCACACCTTGTTTTGCCAGCCGTTCGATAAAAGCAGCAACCGCTTTATCTGATGCGCTTTTTGCTGCTTTGGCGGTTTTTCGCTCAGTGACCACGCCAACATCAATATTGGCCATATCAGGCGCTGCCGTGATTTCCCCAACACCTGTGATCTCTAAATGAGGAAAATCGATGTTGGCCATCACCGCCGGGGAAATAACCAACGCGCCGGTGAGCCATATTATTGCTTTAAACTTACGCATCATCTCTCCTTTTATGGATTCAAATTATCATGAGGTTACAGGTCAGACTCTTTTATCAGCGAAAGACTCCCTCGCTTAGGTCAAGTTTATGTTAAAACCCGCTCAACGCCATTTATTACTCGGCACAAGCCTGTGTGTGATCGGCAATTTCTCTTCCTGCTCCCGTATCCGTTACATGATGAAAAAAATTCGATTCCCTTTCCGGGTCGCTCTGCTTAAAGTGAGGGGAATGACACGAGATAAAAGGAATAAACCGTGAGCAGTTTTTTAGTTGCACTTCAAGGCTTAGGATTAAGTCTCACCATGATTATCCCCATTGGCGCGCAAAACGCCTATGTGATTAACCAAGGGATAAGCCGTGAACACCATATGATCACTGCATCCATTTGCTTTGTCTGCGATATTGTCTTGATCTCGACAGGTATCTTCGGTGGAGGCGCTTTATTAGCGAGCTATCCTTTATTGCTGAATACGATAACTATCGCTGGCATCGCGTTTCTCAGTGTGTATGCGTGGCAGTTTATACAAAGTGCGCGTCAGCAACATCAGGAAGACGACTTAACAGTACCGAGCATGAGCCGCGGGCGCCGAGCAGTGATCATTGGTGCGCTTGCGGTGACCTTGCTTAACCCGCATGTTTACCTTGATACCGTGGTGGTGTTAGGGGCGATTGGCGGCCAGTTTGCATTCGATGAGCGAATTGCCTTTACGATCGGCGCGCTGATGGGGTCATGTTTATGGTTTTATGGCTTATCCGCAGGGGCTGCCCGCTTATCGCCTTGGCTGTCGACGCCATCGATACGTCGATTACTCGACCTGTTAATGGCCAGTATGATGATCTTTGTTGCCGGCAAACTGGCGTTCGGTCTTTATGCACGCTTGCTCGCCAGTTAAGCCATGGGAATGGATGCGGCACACTTACCGCACCCATACCAGTGAAAACCAATAGACTGCTCAAATCAATAGACTGCTTACGCTTGGCTCTCACCGCGCTCGAAATGAACACTCATTTGCGGGAAAGGGATTTCAATACCGTTTGCGTCCAGCGCTTCTTTGATGGTCGGCAGGAGCTCAAAATACACACTCCAGTAATCTTCTGTTTTCACCCAAGGTCGAACGACGAAGTTCACCGATGAGTCGGCCAATGTCATCACCGCCACATTAGGCTCAGGATCTTTTAGAATAAGCGGATGCTGCGTCACAATATCGGTTAACACCGCTTTGGTTTTCTTCAAATCCGCGCTGTACGCCACACCAATGGTTAAATCAATGCGACGTGTCGCATGCTTAGAATAGTTAGTGATAGGGCTGCTGATCACTGAACCATTCGGCACCACCACCATTTTGTTGTCAGGGGTAGTCAGCACGGTAGAGAAAATTTGTATCGACTCGACAGAGCCTGCAACACCTGCCAGCTCGACATAATCCCCTGATTTAAAGGGGCGAAACATCACAATCAAGACGCCAGCGGCAAAGTTAGCTAACGATCCTTGTAAGGCCAAACCGACGGCTAAAC
The DNA here is from genome assembly GCF_001996185.1 of Salinivibrio costicola subsp. alcaliphilus. Taxonomy (NCBI): domain Bacteria; kingdom Pseudomonadati; phylum Pseudomonadota; class Gammaproteobacteria; order Vibrionales; family Vibrionaceae; genus Salinivibrio; species Salinivibrio costicola. The sequence goes on along the minus strand of NZ_MUFR01000014.1, from coordinate 20,155 downwards.
CAGCAGCACCAAGAATCGCAATCACAGAAGCGGTTTGTACGCCAACACGGCTGAGTGCCGCAATCAGCACGATGATAAAAAGCAAGTATCGAACCAAGCCATGGATGAACTCAACCACCGCATTGTCCATATTACGCTTGCGCATCACTCCCGCCATGGAATTGGCGAGCCCTTTTACCACCATGTTACCGATCACTAAAATCAATAATGCTGAGACAATATTGACCCCATATTGAATCAATAAATCTTGGTTGTTGGTGAGCCATGTTTGTGCCCACTTCGCCCCTTCTACCACCGTGTTCTCTTCACTCATTCCTTTTTCCCTCTATGATTGGAATAAATCATAACCTAATAGTAACAGGCTTTTACCCTCCGCTGTCTATCTTCGCGTCTTCGTTCAGTGAACGCGGCATCACCATATATAAAAAAAAAAAAAAAAAAAAAAAAGCCCGCCAAATATGGCGGGCTCATGTCTTCTTGTGCTATCAGTACTGTAACTTACAGTACGTCAACCGCGTTAAGATCTTTAAAGGCTTGCTCAAGACGTGCAACCATTGATTCTTGACCTTTACGCAACCATACGCGTGGATCGTAGAATTTTTTGTTTGGCTGATCATCACCTTTCGGGTTACCGATTTGGCTTTGCAGATAACCTTCGTTGTCTTGATAATACTGACGGATACCATCCCATGTTGCCCACTGGGTATCGGTATCGATGTTCATTTTGATCACGCCATAGCCAATAGACTCTTGAATCTGCGCTTCTGAAGAGCCCGAACCGCCATGGAAGACGAAGTTTAGGCCATTGGTCGGTAGACCAAATTTCTCTGAGCAGTAAGCTTGTGATTCACGTAGGATTTCTGGCTTAAGTACCACGTTACCTGGCTTATAAACACCGTGAACGTTACCGAATGAAGCGGCAATGGTGAAGCGAGGGCTTACAGCAGACAGTTTTTCGTATGCGTACGCCACTTCTTCTGGCTTGGTGTAAAGGTCAGCGGTATCAACATCGCTGTTATCCACGCCGTCTTCTTCACCACCAGTAATGCCCAGTTCGATTTCCAGCGTCATGCCCATTTTGTCCATGCGCGCCAGGTATTCGGCACAGATTTCCATGTTCTCTTCCAGTGACTCTTCAGAAAGATCAATCATGTGAGAAGAGAACAGTGGCTTGCCGTGTTCTTTAAAGAAAGCTTCACCGGCATCAAGCAGACCGTCGATCCACGGTAGCAGTTTTTTCGCTGCGTGGTCAGTATGCATAATCACTGGCACACCATACACTTCAGCCATCGCGTGAACGTATTTCGCACCGGCAACAGCGCCTTTAATTTGCGCTTCTTGACCGTCTAGCTTCAGGCCTTTGCCTGGGAAGAAGCCTGCACCACCGTTAGAGAATTGAATAACCACTGGCGCTTTTACTTTCGCCGCAGCTTCCATTACAGCGTTGATAGAGTCAGTGTTTACCACGTTAACCGCTGGCAACGCGAACTTGTTCTCTTTAGCAACTTCAAATACTTTCTGAACATCATCGCCAGAGATAACGCCAGGTTTTACAAAATCAAAAACTTTAGACATGGCTCTTGTCCTATTAAATCGGGTTGTCTTTGCTGAACTGAGTAAAGATGCGCATCGGCACCCTTATCAATACGGTGCAATCGTTTACGACTCGGCCTATTGTAGTCAAACGAAAGCAAAAACGGGAGACATCACTCCCGTTTTATCGTCGGATTTATGCGTCTTTCGCACGCGCTTCCAGCATTTCTACCGCTGGAAGTGGTTTGCCTTCAACAAACTCAAGGAAGGCGCCGCCGCCGGTTGAGATGTAAGACACATCGGCTTTAATGCCAAATTTATCAATTGCAGCCAAGGTATCACCACCGCCTGCAACCGAGAAGCCTTCAGACTCAGCGATTGCTTTTGAAATCCCAGCGGTACCCGCTTCAAAGTTTTTAAACTCGAAAACACCCACTGGGCCATTCCAAAGAATGGTTTTGGCATTTTTCAAAATGTCAGCCAGTGCTTGGGTAGATTCTGGCCCTAGGTCGAAGATCATGTCATCGTCTTGCACGTCTTCAACACGCTTGATTTCAGCCTCTGCATTTTCATCAAACGCTTTGGCACACGCAACGTCGGTCGCAACAGGAATATGGCACTCTTCCATCAAAGATTTCGCCGTATCCACCAAATCTGCTTCATAAAGCGATTTGCCCACATTGTGGCCGTCCGCCGCAATAAAGGTGTTGGCAATACCACCACCGACAACCAGTTGGTCTGCAACGGTAGACAGTGATTTCAAAACGGTCAGTTTGGTCGACACTTTTGACCCACCCACAATCGCCACCATTGGGCGAGCAGGGTTATCCATTGCTTTACCAAGCGCGTCGAGTTCGTTCGCCAGTAATGGTCCGGCACATGCGATCGGTGCATGCGTGCCCACACCATGGGTTGATGCTTGCGCGCGGTGCGCAGTACCAAAGGCGTCCATCACAAAAATATCGCACAGTGCGGCGTACTTTTTAGACAGTGCTTCGTCGTTCTTCTTCTCGCCTTTATTAAAGCGAACGTTTTCTAGCACGACGAGCTCACCGGCGTTCAGTTCAAGACCGTCTAAGTAATCTTTAGCCAGGCTAACGTTGCAGTCTAGCGCGTCGTCAAGATAGTTCACGACAGGTTGCAGTGAGTATTGGTCTTCAGGTTGTCCTTCTTCAGGACGCCCCAAGTGAGAGGTCACCATCACTTTCGCGCCGGCTTCCAAGCAGTGTTTGATGGTAGGCAATGACGCCAAAATACGTGCGTCAGAGGTAACTTTACCGTCTTTTACCGGCACGTTCAGATCCGCACGGATAAAGACACGCTTTCCGGCAAGATCTAAGTCGGTCATCTTAATTACAGACATAGGGTCCTCTCTATAAGGTTGCAAATTGAAACTGACTTAATCAGGGCGACCCCCTTGCGTTAACGCGCTCATTGCGCCATCGCCAAGGTGGTATCCAACATTCGGTTGGCAAAGCCCCACTCGTTGTCGCACCAAACCAACGTTTTTATCAGCTGATGATTACTCACCCGCGTTTGCGACCCATCGACAATGGCACTGTGTGAGTCGTGGTTGAAGTCTATCGACACCAAGGGCGCTTCGGTATAATCCAGTATACCGTCTAATGTACATCGAGATGCGGTTTGCAGAGCTTGATTTACGTCATTAACTTTCACTTTAGTACGTACAGTGACACTTAAATCCATAGCTGTCACGTTTATCGTCGGCACACGCACAGAAATCGCTTCGAACTTGTCAGAAAATTTCGGAAAAATCCTACCGATCCCAACATGTAATTTGGTATCGACAGGAATGATAGACTGGCTAGCCGCGCGTGTACGACGAAGATCGGAATGGTAGGCATCGATCACCTGCTGATCATTCATTGAAGAGTGAATGGTGGTGATGGTGCCAGACTCAATACCAAAGTGCTCATCCAGCGCTTTGATCACCGGCACAATGCAGTTTGTGGTACAAGATCCATTGGAGACAATACGATCGTCTGTCGTCAATGCCTCGTGATTGACGCCATATATCACGGTTCGGTCGACATCTTGGCTCGCAGGGTGTGAAAACAAGACTTTTTTAGCGCCAGCGGCAATGTGTGCTTCGCCGTCTTCACGGGTACCAAATTTGCCCGTACAGTCTAAGACAATATCGACATCAAGATCACGCCAAGGTAACAGTTGTAATTCCGGTAAGTGAAGAAGGCGAATGCTGTCGGTGGCGACAAACAAATGTTCTTGATTGTAAGAAACAGGCCAACCGAATCGACCGTGGCTCGAGTCATACTGGAGCAGATGCGCCATCGCTTCCGGCTCGGCGAGTTCATTAATCGCCACCACTTGAATGCGATCGTGCTTACCGCTCTCGTACAGGGCACGCAATACGCTGCGCCCTATGCGGCCAAATCCATTAATTGCGACTCTGAGTGCCATGTCCATCGGTGCTTGTTTGACGATGGTACACAGTGTATCTCAAGCACGTAAAAGACGCACGTATTGTGTGAGTCTTCTCACGCGAGTTGAGAACAAAACGTAGTAAAAAAACGCCCGTCCGGTAAAAGTCCGAGACGGGCGTGGCAGTGTGATGGCGGCTGCAATCGATGCAGCAAAGGCCATCCTTTTATTGTGACTTAGAAGCTGATATTCATGCCTAACCAATATCGGCGTTCATCACTGATATAGCCGTAATCCTCATAGTCACGTTCTTTGTCCAATAGATTATAAACCGCACCTTGAAGCTCAATGGCGTCGCTGAGCTGATAGTTCATCCCAGCGTCTACCAAGGTGTAGCTCGGCTCTATATTGCTTCGAGAGGATGGGCCTTTGACAGGATCCATTTCTTCGCCACGGTAGGTCGCGCTGACCCAAGGGCTCAACCGCTCGGTGGCTTGCCAGTTTACTTCGCCATACGCGAGCTGCTGAGGAATTTGATTCAGAGGTTGACCTTTATACGCACCGGTCTTCTGCTCCGAATCGGTGTAGGTATAACTGGCGCTTACATCGAGCGTCTCCGTGACAGGCACGAATATGCTCGCTTCAACCCCCTGAGTAACCGCTTCATCAACGTTAATCCGAGTAGTGGACGGTTTAGTTTTTGTCACTTTCTTATCGTCTTGGTCTTTGCCTGTATAAACAGTAGGTGGACAAGTTGACGCGGGACAAGTCACACGGGTGATCTTATCTTTAAAGTCATTATGGAATGCTGTTAACGAGCCACTGACTCCGGTGTCGCCTTGATAGTTAATACTCACTTCTGAGTTCACAGACGTTTCAGGTTCCAGGTCGGCGTTACCATAGATATTACCGCCACGACTCACTTGCGCCCAATTCGGCGCAATTTCTCGCAGTTGTGGTGAACGGAATCCGGTCGCGACCCCACCCTTCACTATCCAGCTATCGGTGAGCTGATAAACACCATACAGGCGTGGACTGGCGTGATAATCATAGTTTTCATCATGATCAACACGTAGGCCTAGCGTCACGCTAAATGGGTCAATCACTCGCCATTCATCCTCCACAAACAAGGCGGCCTGAGTATTGTCAATTTCAGTTTGGCTCGATGCTTGATTAGAGGAAAAGTCTTCCAGTTCGGCATGGGTCACCGAGCCGCCAACCGTCAAAGTGTGTGTGTCAAAATCACGGATCAGACGGGTTTTAAACTCGGTGTTGTTAATCGTCATCTCACGACTTTTATTGCGGCTTTGCTCGTGCTGTAGGTGTGAGTCTGACCAGCCCCACGTCCAATGCCCTTCATGGCCGAGCGCTACCGATTGTCGCCGATATTCATTATTGCTGTTTTCACATTTGTTGCCTCGACACTGGCTATCATCGGTCGGCACGGTTTTACCCATTTGTCCATTGCGCTCTTGCGAGCTCGCGCCTAAGTCCAGGGTCCATTGTTGAAAATCGCTGGCATCATAGGTCAACGAGGTTGATAGGCTGCGTAAAGATTTATCCTCGTAACCGAAAGTAATGTCGTCTTCTTGACGTTGAACCGTTTGGCCCGATACCTTCATACCCAGCTTATCGCTTAGGGCGCCAGAAAGGTAAAAGTTGGCACTTTGTTCATCGCCTGATGCGCGTTTTTCTTGTAATAACGTACTCAGCTGCACATTACCGTGCCACTCTTGCTGGTTACGACGCGTAATAATGTTAATCACCCCACCAATGGCATCAGAGCCATACAATGTCGACATCGGCCCGCGAATCACCTCAATACGCTCAATCGCTTGCAAAGGCGGCAGCCAACCTTGCTCAATGCCGGGTCCGTCGCTATTTGGGCGTGTTTCACGACTGGTGGTACGCTTTCCATCCACCAGCATCAGGGTATATTTTGACCCCATACCGCGAATGCTTATATCCGTGGTATCGCCACCGCCTGTCACGACCACGCCAGGGATGCGTTTTAGGGCATCCGTGACATCTCGATAATAACGACCTTCTAGTTGGTCACGGCTAATCACACTGATACTTGCTGGCGCCTTTGCTGTGGCTTGCTCAAATCCTGAGGCCGTGATGACCATGGTTTCAGTATTTTGATCGACCGCTTCAGCCGCATGAATGGCACTTAAGGGGATACCGGCTAATACCATCCCAAGTACGCAGGGACGAAGACAACTGGACATAATCAACTCCATTCTGTGATAATGATTATCGTTTGTTAACTGATAATTATTCACATCTAAGTCAGGACAACTAGTGGCAAAACAGGAACACTTCGTTCCAGTGATAGAACGACGTCATAGTCACCAAACGACAGGTGTGGACTTTCAACGGAATCAAAAAGGACGATTATGCAGGACTTCTCCTCTATTCGTGCATTTGTTGCTTTATGCCAACATCAAAGCCTAACGGCGGCCGCGAAAGCACTGGGACAGCCCAAATCAACTCTCAGTCGTCGTTTAGCGCAGCTCGAGACAGATATGGGGCAGTCACTGACACAACGGCAAGGAAACCGGCTAGTGTTAACCAAAGCAGGCGAGATATTTTCCCGTTACTGCCAACAAATGCTCGATTTGGTCGAGGAAAGTGAAGAAGCGATCCAAGGGTTAAATAATCACCTTCAAGGGCCAATTGACGTGATTTGCCACCCAGGCATGATGCGTGGATGGGCAGGGCCATCGATTAATGCCTTTTTAGCGCAACACCCCAAGGTTTCCATTACATTAACGAGTGACGTTAGCCCACCGCGTATCCAGTCTGCGGATCTGATTATTTGGGCGGGCGATATGATACTGCCGATGAACTGTCGGGCTCATAAGCTAGGCACTTGGCAATATGGTATTTATGCTGCACCACACTACGTGGCACAACACGGCCCTTTTATGCATCCAAGCGCTTTGGACGGCCATCCATGGCTGGATGTTTTTGCCCTTCGGCGGCAAGGGTTGACGCTCCATAATCACGATAAAACCTATCATTTAAGCGCCATGCCTAGCCGTTTCAATTGCGACATGATAGCGATCCAGTTAGATGCGATTGCAAATGGACAAGGTGTCGGACTTCTGCCGACTTGGAGTGCAGCTGGCTATCAGAAACACCACCCTGATAAAATTATACGGTGTTTAGCGCAATGGCACTCAGCGCCGGTTCCATTGCATCTTTATTGCAGTGCTGGCCGCCTTCCTCTGCGTGTCGAGTCACTCAAACATTGGCTGCAAGAAGCGGCTCCAACCGGCTGGCAACCCGCAAGTTCGCCTCAAGCCGTCACCTAGAACAATACGATACGACTCGCCTTTGCTATACCTAGAGAGGTCCCCTGATGCATTAACTGACTTGCGTTTATCGTATTTGCGAATAAAATAGACGTCTAGAAGTTAAAACATCTGAGATGTTCGGCGAGACAACTCGCTACGTATCGTCGGTATTCTTGATAACCAATGAGAGTGTCACATGGCTAAGCACCTGTTTACCTCAGAGTCCGTCTCTGAAGGCCATCCTGATAAAATCGCCGATCAGATTTCTGATGCGGTCTTGGATGCCATTCTTGAGCAAGATCCCAAAGCGCGCGTTGCCTGCGAAACCTATGTGAAGACCGGAATGGTCATGGTAGGCGGGGAAGTGACGACCTCAGCCTGGGTTGATATTGAAGAGCTCACTCGCCAAACGGTATGCGATATTGGTTACGTCCATTCCGATATGGGTTTTGATGCCAATTCTTGTGCAGTATTGAACACCATTGGCAAGCAATCGCCTGATATAAACCAAGGCGTTGACCGCGCTGATCCCAAAGATCAAGGTGCCGGCGATCAAGGGATTATGTTTGGTTTTGCCACCAATGAAACCAATGTACTGATGCCAGCCCCTATTACTTACTCACACCGTTTGGTTGAGCGCCAAGCGCAAGTGCGTAAAGATGGCACCTTAGATTGGCTACGTCCTGATGCAAAAAGCCAGGTCACTTTCGCCTACGACAACGGCAAGATTGCGGGCATTGACGCCGTGGTGCTGTCAACACAGCATTGCGACAGCATTTCAACCGACGATCTCCGCGAAGCGGTCATGGAAGAAATTATCAAACCGGTTCTGCCTGCAGAATGGCTCACCAAAGAGACCAAATTCTTTATTAATCCAACGGGTCGCTTTGTGATTGGTGGCCCGATGGGAGACTGTGGTTTAACCGGCCGTAAAATTATCGTGGATACCTACGGTGGCGCAGCCCGTCACGGTGGCGGGGCATTCTCAGGCAAAGATCCATCAAAAGTGGATCGTTCTGCCGCCTACGCCGCACGTTATGTAGCGAAAAACATCGTCGCAGCTGGCCTTGCTGACCGCTGTGAGATTCAATTGTCGTACGCCATTGGTGTGGCCGAGCCAACGTCTATCATGGTCGAAACCTTTGGCACTGAAAAAGTGGCGCCAGAGGTGATTATTAAAGCTGTTCGTGAGCACTTCGATCTACGTCCGTATGGCCTACAAGAAATGCTCGACTTACTGCAACCTATTTATAAGCAAACTGCTGCGTATGGCCATTTTGGTCGTGAAATTTTCCCATGGGAGAAAACCGACAAAGCAGACCTATTGCGTGAATTTGCCAAGCTTGGTTAATCTGGCCTGATTCGCTTTTTACAAAGGGAAGCGTTCGCTTCCCTTTTTTGATCGCAGTGTGAGTCGACACCTATGCCTTCTCTTTCTAACACCTTGATACAGTCGGTCACCGACCAGGTTCACGCCTGTATTGATCGTGCCAACCGGCAACTAGATCGCCAACTGATTTATCCAACAATTGGCTTTACGTTACGAGGGCGCGCCGCAGGCACCGCGCATCCGACAGAATGGCGATTACGGTTTAATCCGGTATTGCTCCAGCAGCACGCCGACGCTTTTTTTCATGAGGTGATCCCGCATGAAGTCTGTCATTTAGTCACGTTCGCGCTGCATGGGCGTGTCAAACCTCATGGTCCGGAATGGCGCGACCTAATGACTAACTTGTTTCATGTTCCAGCAAACACGACCCACCAGCTTGATATCACAGCGGTGCAAGGGAAAACCTTCTCGTACCAATGCCGTTGTGGGCCAGTGGCCTTAACGATACGCCGTCATCATAAAGTTCTGCGCGGCCAAGCAACCTATCGGTGCAAACAGTGCCAACAGATACTGACGCCGGTCAGCGAAAAACATTAGCTATTTGCTTTTCCGTTCACCGTCCCCATATTATTGACACGTTCCCGATTAACACATCACCTATTGCCACCGGTAGCCATGTTACACTGGAGGCTGATTGATAATGGAAAGCGAACACCATGCGAATTCCTCGAATTTATCACCCGGCGCCTTTACCGTCTCAAGGCACGGTGACCTTAAGCGATGAAGCGGCGAATCACCTAGGCCGCGTATTAAGAATGCAAGCAGAGCAACCAATTCTGCTTTTTGATGGTTCTGGGGCACAATTTCCAGCGACCTTGACGCAAATCAGTAAGAAACACGTCACCGCAACCATCTCAGCCCGCGAAGAGGTCGGTGTTGAATCGCCACTAGATTTTGAACTGGGACAGGTTATTTCTCGTGGTGAGAAAATGGAATTTACCGTACAAAAATCGGTTGAGTTAGGGGTAAATACCATTACGCCACTTTTATCGGCGCGATGTGGGGTCAAGATCAATGCTGATCGACTGGAGAAAAAACGCCAACAATGGCAAAAAATAGCCATTGGCGCGTGCGAACAAAGTGGGCGCAATATCGTCCCCACCGTGAATCCCGTGATCAACCTAGACACTTGGTGCCAACAGGCATTTGATGGACTGAAACTCAACCTTCATCCTCGTGCACCGTATTCCCTCAATACACTTCCTCAAGCCCCTTCTAAGCTACGTTTGCTGATTGGGCCAGAAGGCGGATTGTCAGAAGAAGAAATAGCGATGACACGTGATCGTGGTTTTGAAGAAATTTTATTGGGCCCTCGGGTCTTACGCACAGAAACGGCAGCGCTGACAGCCATTACCGCGCTACAAGTCCGTTTTGGCGACCTGGGTTAACGGCAAACAGGAGAGACATGATGAAAATAGGTGTAGTGATGGATCCCATTGAGGCCATCAGTGTAAAAAAAGACTCCACGTTTGCCATGATGTTGGCGGCACAACAACGCGGCTGGGAAATACATACTATTTCGATGAATGATATGTCGATGCTGCAGGGTGAACCGAGTGCTCGCACCCAAACAGTGAGTGTCATGGATGATCCTAACAATTGGTATCAAGTACACCAAACACAAACCCTACCGCTGCGCGCGTTTGATGCGATCTTGATGCGAAAAGATCCCCCCTTTGATACCGAGTATATCTATGCGACCTACATGCTAGAGCGCGCAGAAGAAGCCGGTGTTTTAATTGTGAACAAACCGCAAAGCCTCCGTGACTGTAACGAGAAACTCTATACCGCTTGGTTCCCTGAACACACACCCACCACCTTAGTGACACGACGTGCCGACGAGATTCGTGCATTCCAAGCCCAGCACGGTGATGTTATTTTGAAGCCACTCGATGGCATGGGAGGCGCCTCTATTTTCCGGGTCAAACAAGGTGATTCGAATATTGGTGTGATCATTGAGACCCTTACTGAGCATGGCCAACGTTTTTGCATGGCACAAACCTTCGTCCCTGACATCAGCAATGGTGATAAGCGCATATTAATTGTTGACGGCGAACCGGTGCCCTACTGTTTGGCCCGCATTCCAGCAGAAGGTGAAACGCGCGGTAATCTCGCCGCCGGTGGCCGTGGTGAAGCACGTCCTTTATCGGAGACGGATTGGGCAATTGCACGTGCAATCGCACCGACATTGAGAGAAAAAGGGCTGATCTTCGTTGGACTCGATGTGATCGGCGATAAGCTCACAGAAATCAATGTCACCAGTCCGACCTGTATTCGTGAAATTGACGCCGCGTATGATATTTCCGTAGGCGACATCTTGATGGAAGCGATCGCCCAACGCTGCCAATAAAAAATGAGGCGCATAGCGCCTCTATGATTGTCTAAATACACATTTTTTGCGCATACTCAACGTAAGCGTACGAACAGGAGACGGCGATATGGATCTGAAAAATCATTTTTTAATCGCAATGCCGAGCATGGCCGATAGCCGTTTTCAACAGGGTGTTATCTACGTGTGTGAGCATAATCATGACGGCGCCATGGGGTTAATGATCAATCACCCTATCAACCTGTCCGTGGGTAAAATGCTGGACCAAATTGAGATAGAGCGCGACGTGCCGCTTTCCAAAACAACCGAAAGTCTGACCCAATCCGTTTTATTTGGCGGGCCGGTGTCTGAAGATCGAGGATTTGTGCTGCATCCTGCCAATTGTTCGTATGGCACCAGTGTGCCCGTATCAGATCAATTAGCCGTGACCACCTCAAAAGATATCTTGTCGATTCTCGGGACCGAGCAACAGCCAGAGCAATTTTTGGTGGCCTTAGGTTATGCAGGCTGGGAGGCCGGACAGCTTGAACAAGAGTTAGCCGAAAATAGTTGGCTCACACTGGAGGCCGATCCTAGCGTAATTTTTGATACCCCTGTTCACCAACGTTGGCAAAAAGCGCTCGACCAACTCGGCATTGACGCCGCCAACCTTTCTTCACAAGTAGGACACGCATGAACGCACAAACCGTGATGGGTTTTGATTACGGGGTAAAAAGCATTGGCGTTGCCATCGGTCAGTCGTTAACCGGCACCGCTCGCCCTTTATGCGCTTTGAAAGCGCGCGATGGTATTCCTAACTGGGATGACATTGATGCCCTATTAAAAGAATGGCAACCTGATTATTTAGTGGTTGGGCTGCCATTAGATTTACAAGGTGAACCTCTCGATACCATTACACCCAGAGCGAAAAAATTTGCCAATCGCTTACATGGGCGCTTTGGTTTTCCGGTCTCGTTACATGATGAGCGCCTATCAACACGCGAAGCCCGCGCAGCACTTTTTGAACAAGGCGGCTACAAAGCCTTAGGTAAGGGAGCTGTTGACGCTCAGTCAGCCGTTGTGATTATTGAAAGCTGGTTTGAGCGCCAATATGCTGAGCCGTTTCACGCCTCGGAATAACCCCTTGGTCGGTCAGCCGTGTTATCGCCTGCTCCATAGTTTGCATCCCCTGGGCGACGCCTGTTTGCATCATGGAGGTCATCTGCGCCACCTTGTCTTCACGGATAAGGTTAGCAATCGCAGGGGTGGCTTTCATAATTTCATACGCAGCGACCCGTCGGCCCTGGGTGTTTTTGACGAGCTGCTGCGATACTACCGCCTGCAAAGAGGCAGACAACATAGAGCGAACCAAGGGCTTATCACTCCCTGGAAACACATCGATAATCCGGTCAACGCTTTTCGCCGCACTCGCGGTATGTAACGTGGCAAAGACTAAATGACCAGTTTCTGCGGCCGTCAATGCTAAGCTTATTGTCTCTAAGTCTCGTAGCTCGCCGACCAGAATCACATCTGGATCCTCCCGTAAGGCCGAACGCAGCGCCTGCTGAAAGGATTGCGTATCACGATTCACTTCCCGCTGATTCACTAAACTTTGTTGCGGCGAGTGAATGAACTCGATCGGATCTTCAATAGTAAGAATATGCTTTTGTTGATGACGATTAATATGATCAACCATCGCTGCCAACGTCGTTGATTTGCCCGATCCCGTCGGCCCAGTCACGAGTACCAGCCCCTGAGTGAGCGACGCGAGCTCTGTTAAGACAGAAGGCGCGTTTAACGCTTCCAAGGTTGGCAGCGCTTCTGGGATAACCCGGAACACCGCCGCGCACCCATGTTGCTGATGAAAAGCGTTCACCCGAAACCGGCCAACCGAGGCCAGCTCAAACGAAAAATCCACCTCCCATTCGGTTACAAACGTTTGGCGTTGTTCGGGATTCATCACAGCGATAATCAATTGCTCGACCGCTTGATGATTGAGCGCAGGTAGACTGAGCTTGCGCACATCGCCATCTACCCGCACCATTGGCGGCACGCCCGCAGAAAGATGTAGATCTGACGCACGATGCTTTACACTAAAGGCCAATAGCTCAGTAATTTCCATTCATTTTCCTCATAGAATCAGGTATGTGTAATATTAAGCAGAATATTGAACAGGTCAGGGAACAAATAGACCTCGCCACCCAAAAATGCGGCCGACCCGATCATTCGGTGCAGTTGCTTGCGGTGAGTAAAACAAAACCCGTCGAGGCGATCGCAGAGGCCGTGGCCGCAGGTCAAACCGCATTTGGCGAAAACTACGTGCAGGAAGGCGTTGAAAAAGTGGAGCACTTTGCCACACATGCCCCAAACACAAAGATTGAATGGCACTTTATTGGTCCAATTCAGTCGAACAAAACGCGCTTGATCGCCAGCCACTTTGATTGGGTCCACTCAGTCGATCGGTTAAAAATTGCTAAACGTCTGAGTGAGCAACGTCCCGCGCATTTGCCGCCACTCAACGTTTTAGTACAAGTGAATACCAGCGGTGAGGCGTCTAAATCAGGCATAACACTGGATGAAGCCATGGATTTGATTGAATCAATGCGGGCTTTACCCAACCTCACCGTGCGAGGATTCATGTCGATCCCTCAACCGGAAACAGATTATCAGCGCCAATGTGCCGCGTTTGAGCCTTTAGCGACCGCGTTTGATTCGCTCCACGCACATACGCCGACTATTGATACCTTATCGATGGGTATGAGCGGTGATATGGCAGCTGCCATTGCATGTGGCAGTACCATGGTAAGAATCGGCACCGCCGTTTTTGGTGCACGTGATTATCGCTAACGACACCGACACAGAATGATCAGAACAACAGGAACCGAATACATGGAACATCGCCCTCTCACCTTTATTGGGGCTGGCAACATGGCTCGATCCATCATTGCCGGACTCGTGGATGCAGGATATCCCGCCTCAGCCATTACAGCCGCGTCACCCAGCGCGCATCCTAACGATGTGCTGACAACGCAATACGGGATCCAAACCACCACAAACAACCTTCTTGCTTGCCAACAAGCGGAAGTGATCGTTTTAGCGGTAAAACCCCAATTAATGGCAAAAGTATTAAGCGACTTGCCAGCGGTCGATTGGTCGTCGAAAATGGTGATCTCAATAGCCGCTGGCATCAATGTTGCCCGTCTTAATCAAATGGCTGGTACGTCACTTAATCTGGTGCGCGTGATGCCGAATACGCCTTCGCTGGTGGGTAAAGGCATGAGCGGCCTGTACGCATCACCGGGTGTGACGACGGGTGATCAAGACTATGCCTCCGCGCTGATGAAAGCGGTGGGTGAAGTCTGCTGGGTCGAGAATGAGGCGAGTATCAATGGTGTGATTGCGGCTGCAGGTAGTGCGCCGGCCTATTTTTTCCGCTTTATGGAAGCCATGCAGCAAGAAGCCATTCGCCAAGGTTTTACTGACCAGCAAGCAAGGGCGTTGGTACAACAAGCCGCACTGGGAGCGGCAGAAATGGTGGCCGCGAACCCAGACACCACGCTTGGAGAACTACGCGAGCAGGTGACTTCAAAAGGAGGAACCACCGCAGAAGCGTTGCAAGTATTCGAGCAGCACAATATTAGCGACATAGTCGCACAGGCCATGCAAGCGGCGGTGAGCCGTGCTGAGCAAATGGAACAAGAATTTTAATCACTAAGGCGACGATATGAATGCAATGACCTTTCTGATCAACACCGCGTTTGATCTTTACATCATGGTGGTGTTACTCCGTATATGGCTACAATGGTCTCGGGCCGATTTTTATAACCCGTTCTCTCAATTTGTGGTGAAGGCGACCCAGCCTGTTGTGGGTCCACTGCGCCGGATGGTTCCCGCGCTCGGTGGATTAGATCTCGCGACCGTACTCTTTGCTTATCTGCTGATGGTCGCTAAATTTGTGGCACTGGATTTAGTCGCCGGCAATCCATTAGCAATGAGTTCAGGAATGTTCCTGTTTTCTGCCATTGCGCTGCTTAAAGCAGCCGGTAAACTGCTGTTTTGGGTGCTGATCCTACGTGCCATTCTCAGCTGGGTAAGCCAAGGCAATAACCCTGTAGAGCAAGTGTTCCATCAATTAACCGAACCGGTTTGCGCCCCAGTGCGTCGCATCCTCCCTCCTATCGGTGGACTGGATCTCAGTATTTTGGTGATCTTTATCGGTCTGCAATTTATCAATATGTTAATTGGCGATATGGTCGGCCCAGTTTGGTACGCCCTATAAGGGATATGCGCCTCACCCTGACAAGGATCGGGCTGAGGCGCTCGTGCGTACTGGTTTCGGTATGCTCATGCGATCACAACAAGGAAAGATTATGCGTAACCTCATTGCTTTGATGATTAGCCTCTGTGGCATAGTCATGACCCCAGCTTGGGCGGGCAGTTTAAAGAAATCGGCGAATTAGAGGTGCACTACAACACCTTATCAACGACGTTTTTAACCCCTGACATCGCCAAGCAATATGATATTACCCGCAGCGGCTATCGCGGGTTGGTTAATATCGCGGTTCTCGACACCATGCAGCTTGGAAAACCGGCGATTGCCGCCAAGGTCCAAGGCCAAGTCAAAAACTTGGTGGGTAACAGTCGAGAGCTAGATTTTACCGAGATCCGCGAAGGCGACGCGATTTATTACATTGCGACCTTTGCCGCTGATGATGAGGAAACCTATCAATTCCAGATTGATCTCAACGCAGCGGGCAATCGCAGTGCCTCCTTCGACTACAATTACACGTTTTACGTCGATACCCCTTAACAGGGTGACAAACACATAGGTAACCGACATGAATAAAGTTGTGCTGGCAACCGGCAATGCAGGCAAAGTAAAAGAAATGGCCGGGCTACTCGGCGAATTTGGTTTTGAGGTTCTGCCGCAAAGTGATTTTGCGGTGACAGAAGCTGACGAAACAGGGACCACTTTTATTGAAAATGCCATCATTAAAGCCCGCCACGCGGCGAAACTGACCGGGCTTCCAGCCATCGCCGATGATTCAGGCCTTGAGGTGGATGCGCTAAAAGGCGCACCTGGCGTCTATTCAGCTCGCTATGCTGGCGATGACGCCAATGATGCCGATAATGTCGCCAAGCTACTCGACGCAATGCATGATACTGATACCCATGCACGCCAAGCACGTTTTCATTGCGTATTGGTGTACATGCGCCACGCGAATGATCCGACGCCATTGGTCTGTCATGGCGTTTGGGAAGGTCAAATTGCCCATGCACCACAAGGTGACAACGGCTTTGGCTACGATCCAGTATTTTTGCCCCATGATCAGCAATGCACCGCTGCCGAAATGCCTGCGTCAGAGAAAAAACAACGCTCACATCGCGGTCAAGCCCTCAACGCCCTATTTCAAGCCTTAAAAGCGTCGCAATAACCCATGATCCCATTAAGTTTGTATGTACACATCCCGTGGTGTGTACAAAAATGCCCGTATTGTGACTTTAACTCACACACGCAAAAAGGCGCGATCCCAGAAGACGATTATATCGATGCGTTGCTCGACGATCTCGACACCGACCTGGCCGCTTATCCCTCAATAGTCACGCGTCCACTGCACTCTATTTTTATCGGTGGCGGCACACCCAGCCTGATGTCGCCCGCTCAGATTGAGCGTTTGCTCGCCGGGATCAATGCGCGACTGACCCCGAGTAACAATATGGAAGTCACCATGGAGGCCAACCCGGGCACCGTCGAGGCGGATAAATTTATTGGCTATCGCCAAGCGGGCGTGACTCGTATATCCATTGGCGTACAAAGCTTTTCTGCCGATAAGCTTACCCGGCTAGGCCGTATTCATGGCCCTGGTGAGGCAGAACGGGCAGCTCACCTTGCCCACCAAGCGAGACTGACGAGTTTTAATCTCGATCTAATGCATGGTTTGCCCGATCAATCCGAACAAGAAGCACTCAGCGATTTGGAGCAAGCCATTGCACTGAAGCCGCCGCATATTTCTTGGTATCAACTGACTATCGAGCCTAATACTCAGTTTTACTCTAAGCCGCCCACCCTGCCAGAAGAAGACACCTTGTGGGACATCTTTGATCAAGGCCATCAACGACTGACCGATGCGGGATATGTGCAGTATGAGACCTCCGCCTATAGCCTGCCAGGCCACCAATGTGCACATAACCTCAACTACTGGCGTTTTGGGGATTATTTGGGAATTGGCTGCGGCGCACATGGCAAACTGACCTTGTTAGAGCATGACCAACCTCGTTTACTTCGTACCGTCAAAGTGAAACACCCACGTGGCTACCTCGATCCAGACAAAGCCTACCTCACCGACAGCCAGTGGGTAAAACATACCGATCTTGCGTTTGAGTTTTTTATGAACCGTTTTCGCTTGCTCGAGCCCTGCCCCAAAGCTGATTTTGTCAGTCACACTGGGCTACCGCTGTCACATCTCGCCGCGCCTATCTCTCAAGCTTCTGAGCAAGGCTTAATCACAGAAACAAGCACCCATTGGCAAATCACGCCAAAAGGTAAATTATTTCTCAATGATCTGCTGGCCATTTTTTTAGCTGACTAATGCAACAAACGATGTGTTAAGGTGCCTATAAATTAGGCGCCGTTACATAAGGCGAGCCCAGTCATTCAACAAGCTAAAAAGGATATCTCTGTGACTCCGTCATTTCGCGTCGAGTCCAAGCATTGGACCTTAATTGCGGCCCTTATTATCGCCGTTTACGCCTGTTACCTTTTGATCGAGCCCTATATTGGTGCGATTGTGCTCGCCTTTATCGTGTCGTTGCTGTTCTTCCCCGTCCATAAACGCATCGAAGAAAAGATTGGTCAGCGACCCAATACTGCATCGGTCTTATCTTGCATTCTGATCACCTTTATCATCTTTATTCCACTCACTGTCGTGGCGGGTGCGATCATCGATCAAGGTGTGAGCTTTTTCACTCGTAGCTATGAATGGCTCAATAACGGCGGGGCCAGGCAACTGATCAATAACCCGCAGACACAATCAGCCTTACACTTTGTCAATCAGTGGCTACCGTTTGATGTCATCGACCCTCAAGAGACGGTTAAAAAACTGGCCGCGTGGATGTCCTCTTTTAGCGGTCAAATGCTTGAGTTCAGCTCTGGGGTACTGGGCGATGTCACTAACTTTTTTATCACCTTTATGCTGATGTTATTTGTGCTGTTCTTTTTACTGCGCGATCACGACAACATTATCCAAACACTGCGTCATGTTATCCCTTTGTCACGCAGCCAAGAAGACCAACTGCTTGATGAAGTGGAGAAAGTCGCCAAATCGGCTGTCCTCGGTTCATTCCTCACTGCTTTAGCACAAGGTGCTGCAGGCGGCTTAGCGATGTGGGCAGTAGGCTTACCGGCCCTTTTTTGGGGCACCATGATGGCCTTTGCCTCTTTTATTCCTGTGGTAGGGACAGCACTTATCTGGTTACCAACAGTGCTATATCTCGCAGTGATCGGTGACTGGCAGTGGGCGCTCGCGCTTTTAGTATGGAGCGTTGTGGTTGTGGGCTCCATTGATAATCTGCTTCGCCCTTTTTTGATGCAGGGAAACTCTGGCATGAACACCCTGCTTATCTTTTTCTCATTGTTGGGCGGTTTGCACCTCTTTGGCTTAATGGGATTAATTTACGGTCCGATTATTTTCTCATTAACATTGGTGTTATTCCGGATGTATGAGCTCGAGTTTGCACACTTCCTTGATCGCCAAGACAACGCCTAACCCGTTAAAGATTGGCCTGGTGCGTGCTTTGTGGGAAAATTCGACTCCCGACGCGCCAGGTTATTTCGGTGCGCTTTATTACCGTCGATAATGCAAAGAGAACAATCATGACCCTCACGGCCCCCAGTGAAATTGCTCAGCGTCACCTTCCGTTGTTTGATAATAAACACCTGCTGTTGGCAGGAGAGCTCGAAGATGACTTTGTCCAACAATTATCGCAACGTGCCGCAAGCGTCACTGTCTTTACGACGCATCACGGTTTCGCCACACGCCAGAAAAAAGCGTCGATTACTGTTCATGCAGGCGCGACGCTCGATATCGATCATCCCATCGATCTGGTCTTATTTTATTGGCCTAAAGCAAAAGCAGAAGCTGATTACTTACTCGCAATGTTGACACACGCATTGGGGAAAGAGGTTGATTGGATGGTAGTGGGTGAAAACCGTAGTGGCATCAAAAGCATTGAAAAACGCTTCGCTCCCTACGGGTCTATTAGCAAATACGATGCTGCGCGGCGCTGCAGTATGTATTACGGCACCTGCCACACCCCTGCGAGCTCTTTTTCGTTGGAAGCGTGGTTTACTGACTACCCATTAACCCTCGGCGAGACGTCACTGACCATTCGTGCGTTACCCGGCGTATTTAGCCAAAAAAGTTTAGATGACGGTACCGAGTTGTTGCTTCATCATCTTCCGTCGATCAAAGGAAACGTATTAGACGTAGGTTGCGGCGCAGGCGTGATAGGTAGCTATATCCTTGCTACTTATCCTGATTGCCAAGTGACGCTTGTGGATGTTAATTACCTCGCCATTGCATCAAGCAAAGCCACACTTGCCGCCAACGGCTTAGATGGGCAAGTTTTACCTTCAGATATGCTTGATGGTGTTGAGGCGACATTTAATACTATCATTAGTAACCCCCCTTTCCATGATGGACTGGATACCCGCTACTCACCAACCGAGTCTTTGTTACGTAACGTCCCCTCTCACCTCTCCAAAGGTGGCCAGCTCATTGTGGTGGCCAATAGTTTCTTACGCTATCCGCCGATAATCAAAGACAGTCTCGGACAGTGTGAATCGATCGCCAAGACTCGACGCTTCGCGGTCTATCACGCATATAAAACACGTGAGTAAGATCAGAGCAACGGGTTACCTTTAGCAGCTTTATTATCACCGCATTTATCATCACTAAAGTCTGCATTGAAGACTCATTACAACAAAAAGCCCTGACCGTCAGGCCAGGGCTTTATTGGTTTTTCATCAAAGATTAAAGATACAAAAAACCCCGACCGTTAGGTCAGGGCTTCGTATTTCACTCATCAAAGTCTTACATATCATTGCTTTGATGCTTAAATTTTTGCTAACTAAAGCCTAATACTAAGCGCTAATTAGATTATCTTGTTTGATGCGATGAGGATTTTGAATCGAGACGCGCAGTGTATGCCAATACATGAGCA